>NZ_JAWPON010000897.1:0-507 GCF_033344315.1 Vibrio sp. 2132-1
CAAATTAGCTTTCACATGTGAAAGTCAGGCTCTCCGGGGCCTGATTTCACTATGAGGTGAATCTATGGAGTTACAAGAAGCAAAAGAGGCTCTCGATAGCCTTCATCCACACAAGGCCTCAGCGCCTTTGAGGCTTGTCATCCACCAGCCAGGTGGGATTGGTGGAACCCCTACAGTGGGGGTGAAAGCTATTCACGCAGGCTTTGACTGGGACAGCAACACCATCCTGATCTATCCGGAAGAGCAGCTCACCCGGTTGACGCCGGATGAGGTCGCCGCCATCACGAAGTCAGTATCGAAAGGACAGTCCTGGCATTCATATCAGCAGTTCAAGAAGTATCGGGAGCAGTTGGCCGAAGCCACGGAAGAAATTAATAGGCTCAGAGCTGAGCTGGGCAGGTATCAGAATAACGGGAGGGGGTAATGCTAAAACGCGGAATTATCAATCTCGCTGCTAGGTACAGCATTGTTGATGCCCTACTCAGGAATGCAGCAATTTGGATCTTT
>NZ_JAWPON010000898.1:0-506 GCF_033344315.1 Vibrio sp. 2132-1
CGCTGGCGTTTTCATATTTGTCGATATCAAAGCGCTAAATTAAGCTGCTTTAAATCGCTCTGGAATTTGCGTGATGCTTTCACGATAGCTGAACCACAAGTACGTAACAGCAAGTGAAAAGAAAAGATAGGACAACGCAAACACGATTGGTGAAGTAATCAATTGCGCAGACATACCCCACATAACACCTACAACCGTAATAGTCAGTTTAGATAACATGCCGCAAATCAATAAAAACAGCGCTAACTGCGGAAAACGCGAGCTACGGAATGCAAAGAAATAACAGCTACCCACTGCCAGAGAAGCAATAGATAAACCTAACATAAATGAATGGATGTGATCTGCAGATGCTACACCAGCAGAAACAGAAGCCATGAGTAATAGGAACAGTTTCATAAGTCACCTCACAACAAGTCTAAAAAAGCATCCCTTCATAAATGAAAACTCATTTTGCGCTCCATTTTGCTTATCTAGATCGCAATATCAAGCACATTTTTTATTCACTT
>NZ_JAWPON010000899.1:0-506 GCF_033344315.1 Vibrio sp. 2132-1
GAAATCCTCACTATTCCTTCAAATCCACCTTCACCATGTTTACATGCTGATGCTCTAGTCAATTCCTGTAACCTTTGTTAGTTTGTCACTAGAACTAAGATAGTAGGAACCGTTATGCGTATTAGTCCGACTCGCCGTCGCCGTTGGAACAATATTCTAATATTGGGCATTATCGCGTTTATCGTGATCTTAAATGCGCCGATGTGGATCAAAACGTACTTGTTGTCAGAGAATGTTGATCCTTATCCGCATTTACTTCGAACTGATCATTCGGTTAGCGCTATTTATTCCAATAGTCTTGAATTGGAGTTTCGCGATGGGCGATGGCATGCGAATGCAGATGTTCCTCTCCCTCTATCTGAACTTATTGCTCGCTGGCAAGCGCTCGAAGGTACGGAGTTATCTGCGCAGCAATACGACACTCTTAAAGATAAGTTAGGCACACCAGAAACCATCGAAGTCTGGTATCAAGGCGTCGAAGAACCGCAGCGAATTACTCTTTATCG
>NZ_JAWPON010000900.1:0-506 GCF_033344315.1 Vibrio sp. 2132-1
CGCTGGAAAATTACCGAGCAAATTGTTGAGCTGATTCACGCCAGTACCAAACCGCCTTCTGTGTTTCTTAGCGGATCTGCTGTCGGTTATTACGGCGACCAGCAGGATCATCCGTTCGATGAGTGTCTTCATGTGAATAACGACGATTTCCCGCATATGGTTTGCGCTAAGTGGGAACAAATCGCCAAACGAGCTGAGTCCGAACAAACCCGCGTTTGCTTTCTCCGGACAGGCGTCGTACTCGGGCTTAATGGCGGAGCACTCGCGAAAATGCTCTTGCCTTACAAATTGGGGTTAGGCGGACCGCTTGGCAATGGCAATCAATACATGCCTTGGATTCATATCCTCGATATGGTTCGTGCCATTATGTACCTGCTTGAAACCCCTCACGCGCATGGTGCCTTCAACATGTGCGCTCCTCACCCTGTGACTAACCGGATATTTAGCCGCACGTTAGCGAAAACACTCAAACGTCCTCATATTCTATTCACTCCTAAATGGGTCAT
>NZ_JAWPON010000901.1:0-506 GCF_033344315.1 Vibrio sp. 2132-1
ACCAAACTAGAATCTTGGCTTATGGAATCTGGTGGACCAACACAAACAAGACGGTCCCCTTTTCGAGCCGCAGGTAACCCACCAATTTTAACATTGGGTGAACCAACGACAACAGGGCCGCCCACATGCGGAATTTTAGCGGTGACTTTGAGGCAGATGTGCATTGATGTTATTGTTGCTGTGGGTTTTCCCATGGCCACCCCTTACTGTAGATTGAGTTGCATATATTGTTCCTGATAAGGCATCTATATTCTGTGGCTAGTGTAATATTTGAAGTCACATCAACTAACAAACTGTTTCAGAGTGATTCGCAACGCGTGGTATTTTCACTATGCGTTGGTTTTAGTTTTTAAGGTGGTATGCGGCGGCTTCGGTATTGCGTTGCTCACACCTTAACAGAGCGTTATTGGAATTTAGATTTAGATATTTAACGTTAAAGGAGTAAAAATGAAATAAAAATCAAGATCTAAGGCGAAAAAACAGGAAACTTTCCCCTCTCATTATGT
>NZ_JAWPON010000902.1:0-505 GCF_033344315.1 Vibrio sp. 2132-1
TTAATCCAGCGCTTCACCAACCGCGATACGCTGCTGGTGAGGATGATGGAGCGCGGCGTCGAGCAGGTGCGGCATTACCTGAATGCGATACCGATAGGCGCAGGGCCGCAAGGGCTCTGGGAATTTTTGCAGGTGCTCGTTCGGAGCATGAACACTCGCAACGACTTCTCGGTGAACTATCTCATCTCCTGGTACGAGCTCCAGGTGCCGGAGCTACGCACGCTTGCGATCCAGCGGAACCGCGCGGTGGTGGAGGGGATCCGCAAGCGACTGCCCCCAGGTGCTCCTGCGGCAGCTGAGTTGCTCCTGCACTCGGTCATCGCTGGCGCGACGATGCAGTGGGCCGTCGATCCGGATGGTGAGCTAGCTGATCATGTGCTGGCTCAGATCGCTGCCATCCTGTGTTTAATGTTTCCCGAACACGACGATTTCCAACTCCTCCAGGCACATGTGTAAACGGAGGTGTGCAGAGTCCCTGCGGCAGGCGACGAACACGACCGTCGTC
>NZ_JAWPON010000903.1:0-505 GCF_033344315.1 Vibrio sp. 2132-1
GAACAGTTACTTCGGTTTTACCCACACCAGTAGGCCCTGCAAACAAGAACGAACCCACAGGCTTGTTATCTACGCCCAAACCAGCACGAGACAGTTTGATAGCCTCCGAAAGCGCATCAATAGCGTTGTCTTGACCAAAGACTAGCATCTTCATTTTGCCATCAAGATTCTTCAAGATGTCTTTGTCAGATGAAGACACCGACTTCTCTGGAATTCGAGCCATTTTTGCAACCATGGCTTCAATATCAGCCACGCCAACCGTCTTCTTACGACGACTTGCTGGAGCTAATCGACTACGAGCACCGGCTTCATCAATAACGTCAATCGCTTTGTCAGGTAGATGACGTTCGTTGATGTACTTCGCAGACAGCTCTACGGCTGCACGCAGTGCTTTGTTGGTGTAACGCACTTCGTGGTGAGCTTCGTACTTTGGTTTCAAGCCCATCAGGATCTTGGTTGTATCGTCCAGAGATGGTTCTACAACGTCGATTTTTTTGAAGCGACG
>NZ_JAWPON010000904.1:0-505 GCF_033344315.1 Vibrio sp. 2132-1
CGCGATTATTGGAGGCCAGCAAGCGTCTCAAAATCAGCTCCCGTTCTTTGCTCGGCTAATTTTACACAAAACGGGCGACCGACAATTCGCGAATATTTGTGGTGGTTCTATCGTTAATGATCGTTTCATATTAACGGCCGCCCACTGCGTAGAATCCTCGGTTTTTACTGACGGTTGGACAGCAAATGACCTCCGTGTTCTGGTAAAAAATCCAACCATGAACGATGTTTATGTCGAAGAGTTCAAAGACGTTCGCACTATTACGATTCATCCCAACTATGATCCTAATGACCTATGGATTAATGACTTGGCGGTATTGGAGTTAACCCGACCAATTACCGATAACGTTCAGTCCATCACTCTGCCTCAAGATTTTGGCGATTACAGCGGCGAATCGGTTTATCAAATCTTTGGATTGGGACAAACGTCCACGACCGACACCAGTGGCCCGAACTATTTACGATGGGCGGAGGTTCAACCGCTTTCTGATGCCCAATGTGCTTCT
>NZ_JAWPON010000905.1:0-505 GCF_033344315.1 Vibrio sp. 2132-1
TTTGATATTGAGTTAGCAATACGGGAATAACGCTCTCTGTTGAGAACTGTTCTACGATCGTTTGGCGTGCGTTTTTACGGATTCGTTCTTGTTGGCTTTTCTCCATCGTCATCCAGTGTTGTAGATTTAGCGCGAGATCGGGGACATCATCGGCAATAAAGCCATTTTTGCCTGTTTGAATGATGTCGGGTAAACGTCCGACCTTTAGACTGAACACTACAATGCCGCGTGCCATTGCCTCAAGTGCCGCCATGGGTAGTCCTTCGAAGCGAGAAGAGATAATCAATACGCTGATATTTTCCCATACCGCGTTCATGTCTGTTTGATGACCATGAAAAATGACATTCGCTGGTGCGGTTGTCTCTAAGTTTTGTCGCTCAGGCCCATCGCCATAGATAGAGAAGCGATAATCAGGGCAGGCTTTCGCTAACTCGATAAATTGATCTGCGCCTTTTTCATGGCTTAAGCGACCAACAAACGAGAGCTCTTGATAATGGTTGTTCAT
>NZ_JAWPON010000906.1:0-504 GCF_033344315.1 Vibrio sp. 2132-1
TGCTTCACTAGTTCAGACTTGTCTTTGCCGTCTTCTGTCTTACCTGAGTAGAACTTGCTGTCCATAGGGAAGATGTACGTCGCCGTTTGCAGAACAAGTGGGTATGGACCTTTAGTAACCAAATCGAACGTGTAGTCATCCACTTTTACGATTTTCTCGTACGGGTCGAAGATCGCTTTAAAGTCTGGAGAGCTTTGTAGACGCTCAAATGTCCACACCACATCATCCGCTGTTAGCGAGTTACCAGAGTGGAACTTCACGCCTTCACGCAGTTTGAAGCGTACCGTTGTGTCGTTAACACGTTCCCAGCTTTCTGCTAGACGAGGTTCGAAGTCCATTGTTTGAGTGAAACGAACTAGAGGGTCAAATACCATGTGTGACATTTGCAGTGTACCGCCAGACAATTGCTCATGCGGGTCAAGCGATACTGGGTCAGCAGCGTAGCCAACTTTAATATCTGCTGCTAGCGCATTAAAACTAAGGCCCGCAGCCATTAGCGCCACT
>NZ_JAWPON010000090.1:0-1104 GCF_033344315.1 Vibrio sp. 2132-1
GACGCTCTTCCGATTTCGCAATCGTACATGCACGAACAGCTTCCGGTCTTTAAACAGAAAAATATTGGCTGCTATCAGTGGGGATTAGTGAAAGGAAAAACACAAACGCATCTGCCTTGGCCAGAGATAAAACGTAGCGATGCAAACTATGCGAGTCAATGGTTCCACGATCTGCTTGATGAGCAAGGACAGCCGTATGACGCAAGCGAAGTGCAATTGATCAAAACACTCGCAGAAGTGGATTAATTGCCTGTGAGCCGACTCTGAGAAATGGGTCGGTTTCTTATTTACAATAAAATCAATTGAGACGTGAACAATGACTACTCTACAAAACAAACTCACTAATAAGGAGCTGATGTCTTACTTCGGCTATGGGGTAGGCCAGTGCTTTAGCTTTGGTCTAGTCGGCTCTTTTATTCTTTATTTCTATACCGATATTTTGGGCATTTCTCCAATTGCGGCGAGTACGATTTTTTTGATTGCTCGTGTGTGGGATGCGGTGAACGATCCGCTCATTGCCGGATACATGGACACGTTAGACTCTCGCTTTGGTAAATTCCGCCCTTACATGCTGTTTACGCCGGTTCTGATTGTTCTGGTCACGGTGGCCGCTTTCTATAACATCGATGCTGATACATCGACAAAAGTGATGTATGCCGGTATCACTTACATTCTTTGGGGTACGCTTTACACCATTTCTGATGTGCCGTTTTGGTCTATGTCTTCTGTTATGACGGATGAACCACAAGAGCGAGCAAAAGCGGCAACTTGTGCCATGTTAGGGGTGAATGCGGGTATTGGTGCGACTTTGGTTGTGTTCCCAAAACTGAGTGCTTACTTCGCTGATGGCCGCGCAGATCAGGGTTACTTACCTGCTGTGATTGTGTTGATGATTGCGGGTTTGTTCTTCATGCTGAACGGTTTTTACAACACCAAAGAACGTATCTCGACGAAGAGCTGCGAAAAAGTCACGCTAAAACAAACCTTTCAAGCTGTTCGTAAAAACAAGCCGTTGTTTTTTATTCTGGCAGCGTTTTTCATGAATGTGTTTTTCAATTTAGTGAATGGCCTGTACATTTTCTTCTTCACATACAACATGGGGGA
>NZ_JAWPON010000907.1:0-504 GCF_033344315.1 Vibrio sp. 2132-1
TCCGGCGCTCCCACCACTGCCGATATTGTGGTTGCGGTCGTTGGCATGATATTGCTACTTGAAGCGACTCGTCGTGCATTAGGGCCTCCGCTAATGGTTGTGGCCGCCGTGTTCCTGACTTACACGTTTGCTGGCCCATACATGCCAGATGTCATAGCCCACAAAGGCGCAAGCTTAGGTAAAGCGATGTCGCATCTGTGGCTAACCACCGAAGGGGTATTTGGTGTTGCGTTAGGTGTATCTACTTCTTTCGTATTCTTGTTTGTACTGTTTGGCGCGATGCTAGAGCGTGCGGGTGCGGGTGCTTACTTCATTAAAGTCGCATTTTCTCTACTTGGTCACATGAAAGGTGGCCCAGCTAAAGCCGCCGTTGTCGCATCTGGTCTATCGGGTCTGGTTTCAGGCTCATCGATCGCAAACGTCGTAACCACGGGTACTTTTACCATTCCATTGATGAAACGAGTCGGCTTCCCGGGCACAAAAGCGGGTGCCGTTGAAGTAGCA
>NZ_JAWPON010000908.1:0-504 GCF_033344315.1 Vibrio sp. 2132-1
TCACTTCAACTGTGCACAAAACTGCAACTAAAACTGAAGTAAACAAGCATGAGGGTGACTCATCACTTGGCTTTAATTCGCGCAATTTGAAAACACCACTCCCGAATGATGAACATCCCAAAGCGAACAAGGCTGAGCGCACATTGCTAGATAAAGCCATGTTGGATTCAGAAAAAAGCAATGACAAGCCGACGCATCAACCAGTCACGACACCGATTACTCAAGGCGATGTGATTTTGAAAGGCATCTCGACTCCACAACCTACTCAACCAACTCGTGAAGTCAGCCAACTGATTCAGCAATTGGTGGATAAAGTGTACGTTGCCCTACCAACGGCATCGAATGAGAAAGAAGTACGATTGTTTCTAAGCGAGGGTCAACTCAAAGGTGGCGAAATCCACATCAAGTTAGATTCGCAAGGTTATAGCGTGACGATTCGACAAGAGCATGCGCTTTCCATCATCAATCAACAAGCAAGGCAAGATCTGGCAGAACGTTTAAACC
>NZ_JAWPON010000909.1:0-504 GCF_033344315.1 Vibrio sp. 2132-1
CTTGGAACTGGTCATACAAATTCACTAACAGATGGCAAAAATTACGCTATGTACGCATTAGAAATTGAACAATTACGTAAAACGTACATAGCGTAATGATTGCCATCTGTTAGTGAATTGGGATGACCAGTTCCAAGATAAGCATCACCTGAAGCTTAGTAGGAAGCTGGAGAAAGTTTCATTAGTTTATCGTCGAATAACGATGATTACAATTAAACCTTTCGACAATATTGGAAATATCAACCTTGTAATCTTCAAGGTTTTCTATTGAGGGGGTTAAGGGGAAACAAAAAAAGCGCCGCTAAACAGACTGAGCAGCGCTTTCATACAGAACGTGAAAATTAAGCTGTCATTCGCTGGTAGTGATCCGATTCAACATGCGCGACAGCCGCATTCAAGGCTTCGTAGCGGAACTGATACATATTGTTGTCCGGCACTAGATCGATGACATGAAACTTCTCTAGTTGCTCGCGAGTACGCTGATTCGGACACAACAAGTACACT
>NZ_JAWPON010000910.1:0-504 GCF_033344315.1 Vibrio sp. 2132-1
GTTGCAAGCGGCTTGGCGAATCCGAAAAAGTGCAAGTATGGCTGGCATTATGATGGCATCGACTTATGGATTGGTTCTGTTTGCGATGATGATGACAGACAACGTGAGCTTAGTTGTCGCGCTGCGCCAGATCAGTATCGTATTTGGTTTATTGATGGGCATTTGGTTGCTTGCGGAAAAATGGTATCTCACCCGAGGTATCGGTGTGGCTTTCATCCTGGCAGGCATTGTGTTGTCTTTAGAAGGTGCTTGAAGCACATAAACTAAAGGCACCGGAATTAAGGTGCCTTAGAAAAGAGGGATGAGTTAGAAACGCATTTGTGCGCCAAACATCACGCCACCAGAATCAAAATCGCTGTTTTTGGCGTAATTGTATTCTAAGTTCAAACCAAAGTGTTTATAGCCCCAAGCGACACCTGCTGCGGCTTCTCCGCCAAGGCTAGACTCGTCATATTCTTTATTTTGGCCATTGTTTTTAAGCGTGTAACTTAACGTGTAGTAAGT
>NZ_JAWPON010000911.1:0-504 GCF_033344315.1 Vibrio sp. 2132-1
AACGGCAAAGCGTCTAAGCGTTTACATGTTATGGCAAAGCCAATTGGTGCTGCCTGTAACATTGACTGTACTTACTGCTACTACCTCAGCAAACAGGACTTACTTGAGTATAAAAAAGGATGTTCACCAATGATGGATGAAGCCACGTTAGAGGCTTACATCAAACAGTATATTGAAGGGAAAAATACACCTGAGATCGTCTTCTCTTGGCAGGGCGGCGAGCCAACGATGTTGGGTTTGGATTACTTCAAGAAAATTGTCGAGTTTCAAGAGAAATACCAGCCCGCAGGCGTGAAGATCTCAAACGATCTGCAAACAAACGGCACGTTATTGAATGACGAATGGTGCGAATTTTTAAGCAAGAACCATTTCTTGGTGGGCTTGAGTATTGATGGCCCTGAAATGCTGCACAACGCGTATCGAACCAACCGAGCCGGTCGGGGCACATTCAAACAAGTCATGAATGCGGTGGAGTTGCTGCATAAACATCAGGTGAACTTTGCC
>NZ_JAWPON010000912.1:0-503 GCF_033344315.1 Vibrio sp. 2132-1
TGAAGTACGATAGGAATGAATAACGCGAGCAACGCTAGGCGTGTGCCACGTTTGGCTTGATAAATCCTATGTAAAACCAATCCCATTGCGAGGATTATGCCTAATACAGGCAGAAGCCCACCTTCTACGCCCCAGTACAACATTTCATTGTGAGGATGATCCATCGATGGCAAGCCTGCAGGATAGTTCTCATTCAGCGCATGCTGGCGCGCGGTGTACAGCATGTACTCAGATTCAAACTTACCGTAACCGTAGCCAGTGAACGGTTTCTCGATCACCATATCCAAGGTTTGAGGGAAAGTGTACGCTCGAGGCGACTCCATATTCACTTTCTCTGTCGCCAGTCCACTTCCATCCGGGAATGCAATGCTCATTACAACGAACGAGAGCACCAAGCCCGTAACCAAAGCCGCGATCCAGCGAATAAAGCGGCCTTTGGTTGCAAAGCGATACATATACGGAATCACTAACAACAAACCGATGATGGTCGCTAGCCATCCTGT
>NZ_JAWPON010000913.1:0-503 GCF_033344315.1 Vibrio sp. 2132-1
CTTTGCACCGCGTATCCTGACCTAATCAGTTTGGCGGCGCTAGCGGCTGCAAAAGCAGGGTTACTAAGCCAAGCTGAACGTTGGATGGAACTGGCAGCTCAAGGCAGCGAAGAAAGCCAAGCTTTTGCGGCGAGCTTCACCCAAGACATTAGGAATCTTGGATGAGAGTCGACCCTAGCTTTGTCGGACAAACGCCCGCTCATTCAACCGATGTTCGTCACTATGAACGCGACGATGCGAAGCGAATGAGCGAGCTTATGACGCGAGAAACCACGGCCGAAGTTTCTCGCTCAGCTCCCAAAGACACGCTGACAAAAGTAGAAGAGAAACTCAACGCAATTAAAGATTGGTATGCGTCGATCAAGGAAGCAGAGACTGTCTCTAAACAAAGCGTGCTTTCTTCGTTAAAGGACGTTTTTTCTGATCCTCAAACACAAAAAGAAGCGCTGTGGTACGCCTTTCATCAGGCGAAAAGCGCCAAAGGAACGGATGATGCCGTTCCT
>NZ_JAWPON010000914.1:0-503 GCF_033344315.1 Vibrio sp. 2132-1
TTGGACGGAAGGTTCTAGCTGAATACACTCATACCTCTGTGAATGTATGCGAGTGCTTGAGGGTTCCTCACCTTCCATCATTTCTATGATTGAGTCGAAATCATAACTCGTACCTGATTTACCGACTTCCACAAAGCTAGGATGGATTAGACGCTCAATATCCGTTTTACTTTGACGTATTTCATACTGATGCAACTCGATCTCTTGCTCAATGAGAATATCCATTTGGTCTCCAAAACTTCAAAGGCATATAACGCGCAGTTAAGGTGTGAGAGACGCACATGCACCCTAACCTAAAATAAACTCTGATAAATCCGTGCCTATTTGGGCACTAAAACCCCAATGCGTTTCGAATCGCCTTGAACGTCTTGTTATTCCGCAACTAAAGTCGGCTATGTTTACGCCTAATCTTTTGATATGACGAGAAATGTTCGGTATGCAGGCAAAAATCGAAGCCGAAGTATTTGGCAGCTCACTACCTTAAATCGCTTTAGCGTCACTCT
>NZ_JAWPON010000915.1:0-503 GCF_033344315.1 Vibrio sp. 2132-1
GTCCAAAAAGCTGTCTAAACGATGTCGCGCAGACATTCGCAAATGGTGCTGACACTTGGGACAAACTTCCAAGTTTTCCTTGAGCGCGATGCGATACAACACTTGGTCACAAGACGGACACTTAGTCCATACGCCTTCCGGAATCGACGCTTTACGCGTATTAATGATGTTCTTTTTATCTAATAGTTTTTCTAACCAACTCATTGGAAAACCTTTATGCCCAAACAACGGTAACTCGCATTGTATAAACCTGTTTTAAGTAATAAAGTGCAACTTATTGGCTTTATAATCCAACCAAGTGGGATTAATGGAGATGCTTGAGAAAATTGATCAGCAATGGCTAAAAAGCTTCCATTGTGTCTACGAGAACAATAGCTTCAAAAGAGCCGCCGAGTTTTTATCTCTGCCGACATCAAATGTCAGTCGCCACATTGCGTTACTTGAAGAACAGCTTGATGTGCGTTTATTCGACAGAACGACTCGACGAACCTGTGCAACAGATG
>NZ_JAWPON010000916.1:0-502 GCF_033344315.1 Vibrio sp. 2132-1
CTCAGTGTTGGGGGCGCGCGTTTGCAGCAACGCTTGTCGGCGCAGCATTGGGCACGCTCTTTGTCGATGCCATCAGTACGGATTGGCTAGAAAAAGTCTTGCCTCTTATTATATTAGCCGCTGCGCTGTATACTGTATTCCACAAAGCGCCACATTCCCCTCATCAAAGCCCAATACCAGAGCCTTGCCCAAAGCTGCATAAAAAACAGTACCTGCAAGGTTTGTCGATTGGTTTTTACGATGGATTAGCCGGTCCAGGAACTGGCGCGTTTTGGACTGTAAGTTCTATGGCGCTGTACCGTCTCAATATATTGCTCGCCTCTGGTTTAGCCAAAGCAATGAACTTCACCAGTAATTTTACCTCACTTATTACTTTCGCTATTTTAGGTCACATTAACTGGGTGCTAGGCTTAACAATGGGTGTGTGTTTAATGGCTGGGGCATTTGTTGGTGCGCATTCTGCAATTCGATTCGGCTCTAAGTTCATTCGTCCCGTTTTTGT
>NZ_JAWPON010000091.1:0-1102 GCF_033344315.1 Vibrio sp. 2132-1
GTCTGTATTCATCATTCTGCCAGGCGCAATCCTTGCTCTGACAACCTGATAATACCAACCATCGCTTATTGTTTAAGGCTCCACGTTGTGGGGCCTTTTTTGTATCTGTAATCATGATGCAAAAATGAGAGCTGATGTAACTCCGATTGAGACTGAGAAATATTTGTTGTTCAAACCAAACACTCAATGATAATTTGGCTCCACCTCTTTCAATACAATCACCGTTAGTCAAAAGTACAGAGACGGTCATATACACAATGGATAACGGCTCTTGCCTCCCATAGTTGTCTTCGATGACTGACAGGTACTCTGCGCTTAGTTGAAAAGGTCTTACCTTCACATGGAGTTGAACGACATGGCTCAGTTTAATGAACCAATTTCTAGCCAGCTATTAGCAATAGATGAAAACCTCACTCAGTTAGTCACTGATATTGATATTCTTAGCAGCGTAAACCCGCTTAATTACGCCCAAGAGCGAGAAAGGTTCATCAGTAATAAGTACTCGCAAGAACCTAACTTTCAGTACCAGAAAGCGCCTCTTGACACTCATCAGTCAAAACGCCGTTTGTACGAATTGCCTTTGGAACACATCGAAGATGCTCAGTTACAAAAGCTTTATGAGGATGTCATTCAGTCTTACGCCGACAAACTTGATCAAGTCAACACCATAGGTACGCAAGAGTTCCTATACAACTCTCTGCGCTATTACGGTGAACCAAGTGCGAAAGACATTGCTAACGCACATTTCATTTTGCATCTGCCGACAGAAGAAGAAAGCAAACCAGAGCATGATAGCCGCTCCATTGCTCATTTCATGCAAAGCTTCGCCGATAAAAATGGGTATGAATGTGAAATTCAAATCTTAGATGGCATGCTAGCAAACGCTTTGGTGTCAGGCTCTCGAGTGAAGATTAACAGCGCTGCGCACATCACAACTGACGAGCTTGAAGCACTCGCACACCACGAGATGGGCGTGCATTTGCTAACTACGCTTAATGGCCGTCAACAGCCACTTAAAGTGCTTAGTTTAGGTTGCCCTGCCAATACCAATACGCAGGAAGGGTTGGCAATTTTGTGTGAGTACCTCTCTGGACACTTCAGT
>NZ_JAWPON010000917.1:0-502 GCF_033344315.1 Vibrio sp. 2132-1
TGGATGTGTGGCGAGACGATTTTGCCAAAGCGGGGATCTCTGTGGAGTTAGAGGATGAGAACAAGTCTAGCCGTATTGCTCTAGAGAGTTTTAATCTGGACGTTATCTTCAACAGTATCTTTGCCAACATCATCAAGCGCTCTTTCCGAGGTCAAGCCGTTAAAGTGATGCTAGAAGAGGGACGGGACATTGTCTCACTCAGCTTTTTGGATTACGGAACGCAATTGCCAAATAAACTTTCTCTAAGTCGTCCTGCGAATAACAATGTGGACTTGAGTATCGACAATCTTTCGCAACTGGTTACGGTGAGTGGAGGGCACTTAGCGGTGTTCACTTCTGATGCGCAGAATAAAATTGAGATTACTTGGCCGATGGCAAAAGAGTTGAGCCATGTTGAGGAAGTTTTACCAGAATTTGTGCCAGAAAACATCGCCGAAGAAAAAGCCAGTCCAGAAAATGGGTGGCTACAAAAAGTCTATGAGCTAGTGGCTGAGCATTACCA
>NZ_JAWPON010000918.1:0-502 GCF_033344315.1 Vibrio sp. 2132-1
GGAAATTGTGCCGCTTTACGCGCGCTTGTCGGCGGGTGAACAGAACAAAATCTTCCAACCGCATGCTGGTCGTCGAATTGTACTGGCAACCAACGTGGCAGAAACCTCGTTGACGGTTCCGGGCATCAAATACGTGATCGATCCGGGTACGGCGCGTATTAGCCGTTACAGTTACCGTACTAAAGTACAACGCCTTCCAATCGAGCCAATTTCTCAGGCGAGTGCGAACCAACGTAAAGGTCGTTGTGGTCGTGTGGAAGAGGGTATCTGTATCCGTCTGTACTCAGAGGAAGATTTTGAGTCGCGCCCAGAGTTTACCGATCCCGAGATCCTGCGTACCAACCTAGCATCGGTTATCTTGCAGATGACGGCACTTGGCTTGGGCGACATTCAAGCGTTTCCATTTGTGGAAGCGCCGGATAAACGCAACATCCAAGACGGTGTTCGCTTGTTGGAAGAGCTTGGTGCGATTAACGCCGAAGCGAAGGACGCGAAAAAACGC
>NZ_JAWPON010000919.1:0-502 GCF_033344315.1 Vibrio sp. 2132-1
GCCCACTGAAAAAGAGAAAAATGTAAAAACTCTCGACTGTTACTGACAGCGCCAATGAGAAGACACGCTTTAAGATAGGAATCAATATGAAGCAACCCTTTACCCAAGCTATTGAAAATGCAGAGTTAGCCATTCGAAATGCGGATGAAAGAAATGACATTTTTAGTGAGCTATTAGAAGGACTCGGTGTTGGCCCCGTAGCAGGAGAAGTTCTGCTTGGCGGTTTAAACGCCTCGCCGAAGTTAATGCAACACGCCGAGCAAGAACTCATCGAAGAAGTTCAGCGCCGCAGGCAGCAACAGCATCAGTTGCAAGGCGTGCAGGGTAAAAGACGAAAGCGACCAACCATGATGCGCGGTATGGTGATCTAGAGGTTTGGATATGACGAATATGACAACAACGGGCTCAGCAACCGGAGCGGCAACCGCCGCCGCAAGCAGTACGCCACTGCCAACGTTTGGACAAAGCCTAACAGAGCAATTGACCCCAATTTTAGGTGATG
>NZ_JAWPON010000920.1:0-502 GCF_033344315.1 Vibrio sp. 2132-1
AGCAAAACCATCAAACTTATCAGTTGGTTCAAGTTTGTGTAGATCTCGCGGGACGCCGTAGCATTAAAAAAGTTCATTGTCGACATCTAGGATCAAACGAATGCTGTGAAAGTAGATCGCCCAATCTTTTGAGTTAACTGCTTCGCCTTGGTTTACTAGCGTCATGTTGACCTTGTTACAAGATGCCCACTCAGCGCCCAAATCCTGACATGCCAGCTCCTCATTAGCACCATGGTTAGTGAGCACTTGATACTGGATATCAAGGTTATCAGCCAGTGAATTTACAACTTGTTGCTCAGAGCTTTGCAGAGCAGAACAACCTGCTAGTGTTGCGATAACAGAAGCAGCAATCAAACTAGGTTTCAACATCTTACTTTCCCCAAAAAGTCAGTGGTTCAAAACGACAATTACGCAATTTAAAAGCACCCAAATCTGTGGTGCTCAACAATGTCATTCAACATACAATCAGTTATTTCTAAGCGTAAAATAAATAAAAGTAAGA
>NZ_JAWPON010000921.1:0-502 GCF_033344315.1 Vibrio sp. 2132-1
AGCAGATTCCATACGTAGATCGGCAAGATCAAGGTAGAAGCGAGGCAAATCTGCAGGCATGCACAAACCTTTGTACACCAGCACTTGCGTCGATAAGCTGCAGATGTAGAAATCAGGATCCTCGGTGATCTGTTTTTCCATACGGCGACGGGCAATATAGAGACGACGTTCAATGTCGCGTTCACGCCAGCCCGCTGGAGCTGAGATAAAGACTTGCTGAATATTGGGCAGTGAGTTGGCCGCAATCGGGCCGAGTACTGCAGAATTTGTTGGAACTTCGCGCCAACCCGCAACCGTTAAGGTTTCTTGAGCGAGTTCTTTATTGACGATGTCTTTAGATAATTGAGCTTTAACCGGATCTTGGCTGAAGAAAAGCATCCCTACGGCATATTGTTTGCCTAGGTTGAAACCATTCTCTTCGGCGATAAGGCGTAAATAGGAATCGGGCTTTTGTAATAGAAGACCACAACCATCACCTGTTTTACCATCGGCGGCAATACCA
>NZ_JAWPON010000922.1:0-501 GCF_033344315.1 Vibrio sp. 2132-1
TAAGTCGTCCATGGTGTAACGAGCTTCTTCACCGACCACAGCAAAGCTGACGGACACCATGAATAACGACAATAACGTTTTCTTCATCGTGTTAGTTCCATGCCTGCTTAAGGTACTTCAACGTTGAAGAGTCGTAAGCCGCATTTGGATTCAGGGCAACTTTGAGTACGCTACCACCTTCATCTAACGCGAAGCCTGCTTTTTTCGCATTCACTGAATCTTGACCTACGAATTGGATTTTTTGAACTTTTTGAAACTCTTCTTTATACAAAGCTGCGTGCTCAGTTGTCGTGCACAACTTCACCATATCATCATAGATGTAGTTAATAAGGCCACCTAACCAACCTGTGGTTTTTACTTTATCAAGTCGAGCTTCAGAAAAATCATAATTATCCCACTGAGCCCAATCGATATTGGTTTCTAGTACTTCATTACCACAAGCCTGCTGCACCTTGGTTACATTTTCTGTCATGGTATTTTCTGTCAACATGCGCTTCGCTT
>NZ_JAWPON010000923.1:0-501 GCF_033344315.1 Vibrio sp. 2132-1
TCAGCTTCAAACAACTCATTAAATGCCGATTGTAAACATTCTCTAATCGTCTGAGTTTTATCAACCACAAGATGTTGATCAAGATAGCCAATCTCTAAGTTTGGCTGCCAATGAATATCTCCCTCATCGGCAGAAATTTCACCAACAAGCAACTTTAACAACGTACTTTTTCCTACTCCGTTTGCACCGGTGATTCCTACATGCTCTCCAGCATGAATAGTGAAGTGGGAATGGCTATATAGGTGATGATCAACAACCTGATAGGACATATTTTTAACGTGTAACACACTCATGTTTTTTACCAAATAAAAAGGGCCGGTACTTACATACCGGCCCCTATTTCAACTATGGGTAACTTCATATCTGATTTCAAACTTCAGATACAAAAAAGCCGGTGATGAAATATCACCGGCGGTCTCTTGTCTTTACTCAGATGTAATACAACCTACGCATTTTCCAGCTTAGCTGTGCACGTATTTCCACATCTGATGAAGATAATTT
>NZ_JAWPON010000924.1:0-501 GCF_033344315.1 Vibrio sp. 2132-1
ATTTCTGTGTAAGTCACTTTTAGTTGGCTCAATCAATCGTATTGGCGAGCTGAAATCGCAAGATGAACGACATACCGGAACCAGGATTGCGTTGTGCTGTGACTTGTCCATTCATGTCTCGCATGTTGTTCGTGGTGATTGACAGTCCTAAACCCAAGCCTTCGCCGATTTTTTTGCTGGTTTGGAATGGCTCGAAAATGGTGTCGAGTTGTTCTAGTGCCACGCCACAACCGTTGTCACTGACCACCACTTCAACGTGGCTGTTAGTTGGTGTGACAACGATTGAAAGTAGGGGCTTGTCCCTAGATTGCATGGCATCAAGCGCATTGGATATCAGGTTGCCAAGCACTTGTTGTAAGCGTTGTTCTTCCCCCTGAATTTGCGGTAGATCGCTAGGTATTCGAACGCGAACATCCACATTCGCCAGCTGAGATTGATAGACACGCAGCGTCTCTTCCAACGCGCTGGTTAACGACAGCGCTTGTAGCTTTTCAGGTTTGT
>NZ_JAWPON010000925.1:0-501 GCF_033344315.1 Vibrio sp. 2132-1
TAACATTATCGAGACTACGACGCTCGAAGTCTGTCTCAATATTAAGACTATGCAATAGATTGAGATTTGGCGAATACTTATTTGCATATGCCATCAAAATCAAAATGCAACCTATTGAATTTTAGGAAATTAAAGATACAAAAAAACCACCCGAAGGTGGTTTTTTTGTCATTGTTCAGCAAAGAATTACGCTTGTGGGCGCATTGCAGGGAACAAGATCACGTCACGGATAGTGTGCGTGTTAGTTAGCAGCATAACTAGGCGGTCGATACCGATACCTTGACCTGCTGTTGGTGGTAGACCGTGTTCTAGTGCAGTGATGTAGTCTGCATCGTAGAACATCGCTTCGTCATCACCAGATTCTTTTGCTTCAACCTGTGCTTTAAAGCGCGCGTCTTGGTCTTCTGCATCGTTAAGCTCTGAGAAGCCGTTTGCTACTTCACGGCCACCGATGAAGAACTCAAAGCGGTCTGTGAAGAATGGGTTGTCATCGCTACGACG
>NZ_JAWPON010000926.1:0-500 GCF_033344315.1 Vibrio sp. 2132-1
AAACGTGCCTTTACTGTATCGGTAAAGTGGATGTTAGTTATATCAATAATTCTCTGTTTCAAACGTGGATCACGAACAGGAGCGGCAACTTCGATACGATGATCGATGTTTCGTGTCATCCAATCGGCAGATGAAATGTAGACTTGAGGATCCCCATCATTGTGCGTGATCACTACGCGTGGGTGTTCCAAAAAGCGATCAACGATACTGATGATTCGAATGTTTTCGCTGACGCCTTCAATTCCAGGAACCAACGCACACATGCCTCGGATGATCATGTTGATCTTTACCCCCGCGTTGCTTGCTGCGTAAAGACGGGTGACGATGCCTTTATCTACGAGGTTGTTGACCTTTATGGTTAATCCTGCCTTTTTGCCCGCCTTTGCATTGGCGATTTCATTGTCAATCAGGCGGTAAATTTGGGTGCGCGAATTACGCGGAGAAACCATCAAGTGATTGAACTTCACTGGGCGGTATGGATTGTGAATGTAACCGAAGAC
>NZ_JAWPON010000092.1:0-1100 GCF_033344315.1 Vibrio sp. 2132-1
TTTCATGTAACGCTCTGTGCTTGAATCGTCTAAACCCTCTGGAGTCACACGTTGTGACACTGATCTTTTTGTCTGTTTATAAAGGTTAGACAATGAGAAATACCATTAAGTTAAAAATCCAGATTGCTATCGCAGTCATTATCGCCATCGTAAGTGGCGTTCAAGCTTGGGTTTCCGTTAATCAACTTCACGAAGAAACCACATCCACACTCAACCGAGAAATACAGAATATTTCTGAGTCGACTAACCGTTATATCAGCGATTGGCTCTCAATTCGTAGCGATATGATGTTGGCTAACGAACAAATCATCGCCGGTTCTGATGATGCAGATCGCGAGTTATTGCTGACCAAACGCGCGGGGAAATTTCTCTCTGTTTACGCAGGGTTCTCTGACGGCGCTATTGCCTACGGCGATAAAAGCGAATCATGGCCATCCGATTACGACCCTCGAACTCGCCCTTGGTATCAAGACGCGATGGCACAATCTGGGCTGATCATTACCGAGCCATACCAAGACTTTGATGGCAGTATTGTGGTCAGCTTTGCCAAAGCGTTTAACCAAAACAAACAAGGCGTATTGGCCGCTGACTTGGCCGTCACAGACATCATCAGCGAAGTATTGAATATCCAACTGGATAACAACGGCTTCGCGTTTTTGGTGGATGGCAACAATAATCTCGTCGCTTATAAAGATGAAAAGCTCAGCCAGAAACCGCTCACCACGTTAAATCCAGAACTGACGCGCGATAAAATGGCCAACTTGGCACAACACGCGAAGCTAGAAACAATCACGTGGCCAAAACAAGGCGACCAACTGATTTATGTTGCTCAAGTCCCTAACACCGATTGGTCTCTGGGCGTTGTGCAAGACAAACAAATGGCTTTTGCCTCCGTTTCGGAGCAAGTGACCTTTACTGCCATTGCTTCAATCGTGATGTATTTGATCATCGCTGCCATCAGCACTTACGTGATCACTCGCCTACTACGTCCACTGCAAACTTTGTCGGATGCACTCTCTGAACTGTCACAAGGTGAAGGTGATTTGACGCAGCGCATCGAGATTGAACGCATGGATGAAATTGGTGAACTGGCCACGCAC
>NZ_JAWPON010000927.1:0-500 GCF_033344315.1 Vibrio sp. 2132-1
TTCTTCCATCACAAAGCGAATCAAACGAGGGCATACGGCACTCAGTAACAGGGCATCCATGTAGCTCACATGATTGCACACAATCAATGCACCACCATGCTCAGGTAAGTTGTGCAGATTTTTGTGTTTAACACGATAGATGGTGTGCGTGAGCATCCACATTGCAAAGCGAACCACAAAAATCGGGATTTGTAGAAAGATATATGCCGCGACTAAGAAGTTAAGCACTGCAAGAAGCGCAAACAGTTGTGGAATACTCATCTCTACTACGCTTAGGCATATAATGCCAAGGACCGCGCTGCCCACCATAAATAGCGAGTTAAAGATATTCAGACCTGCTATCACTTGCGCTCGTTCAGTCTCCTTCGCTCGATGCTGCATTAAGGCATACAGTGGGACGATAAATAATCCGCCCGATGCTCCTATCATGAGCAGATAGAAAAACAGTGGCCAGAAAGGCTCGAAACGAACAAATTCAATGAAGTTTGCGAACTCAGGTA
>NZ_JAWPON010000928.1:0-500 GCF_033344315.1 Vibrio sp. 2132-1
TATTGATCTGTCCCATAAGTCAATGTTGGGTCGACAATCGCAACGTCAGCCAACATGTCCGGACTTCTTAAACTTACTTTTACTTTGTCCTGCCCTGACTTCAGAACGGCATTTCTAGTCACTTCTGAGCCGGTACTCGCAGTCGTGGGAATCGCGATGAAGTGAATCGGTTTCGCTTTGAGAGGAACGTTTCTTCCAACTACTTCCACATAATCGTAGACATTACCCTGATTAGGAATGATTGCGGCCAATGCCTTGCCCATGTCGATGACGCTACCACCGCCGATCGCGATGACCACATCAGGTTGAAATTTTCGCCCGAGCACCGCCGTCTCTTCCACCATCGTAATGTTGGGCTCCCCATTGATGGCGACGTGCTGATAACGCATATTTTGAGCTTTGAGATAATTGATGATGGGCGTGGCGCGCTGAGTCTCTTTTCCCGTCACGAGCAAGACGCTATACCCAAATTGATTGATAACTGATAGTGAAGATTGGAG
>NZ_JAWPON010000929.1:0-500 GCF_033344315.1 Vibrio sp. 2132-1
TCTACCATACATGGATCTACCTCAAGAGATGAACCCGTTCCTAGGTTGGCGTGCAGTACGTATCAGCTTGGATCGTCGTGAAATCCTTCGTGATCAACTACGTGGCATCCTACGTGCGTCTGCACACGGTAAGCTACGTATCATGTTCCCAATGATCATCTCTGTTGAAGAAATCCGCGAGCTTAAGAACGCAATCGAAGAGTACAAAGCAGAGCTACGTGCTGAAGGTCTTGCATTCGACGAAAACATCGAAATCGGTGTTATGGTTGAAACACCTGCAGCAGCAGCGATCGCACACCACCTAGCGAAGGAAGTATCTTTCTTCTCTATCGGTACAAACGACCTTACTCAGTACACTCTAGCGGTAGACCGTGGTAACGAGATGATCTCTCATCTTTACAACCCACTATCACCAGCTGTACTAACCGTGATCAAGCAAGTTATCGACGCTTCTCACGCTGAAGGTAAGTGGACTGGTATGTGTGGTGAGCTTGCAGGCG
>NZ_JAWPON010000930.1:0-500 GCF_033344315.1 Vibrio sp. 2132-1
ACCCCGAAGATTACGGTGAAATTCTTGACGAACTAAACGAAGACGTTAAAGACAGTCTTGTATCAAAAATGGCTCCCGAAGACCTTGCAGAGGCGACGGAAGGCATGGATACCGATGACGTTGCGTACGTCCTACGTAGCTTGCCAGATGATCTTTCTCGTGAAGTTCTCTCCCAAATGGATTCAGCAGATCGTGCTCGCGTCGAGACGGCACTGTCTTATCCTGAAGACACCGCTGGTGGGTTGATGAACACCGACGTTATCACGATTCGTGGTGACGTTGATGTCGACGTAGTCCTGCGTTATCTGCGTATGAAGGGCGAACTGCCTGAAGCCACCGATGCACTCTACGTGATTGATGACGAAAGCAAACTGATTGGCGAACTCCCAATCACGACACTTATCACGACCCAACCCGACGTAAAAATTATCGACGTCATGGAAGATGCTGACGATGCGATTACCGTTGACACCAGTGACTCAGACGTTGCTAGCCTGTTT
>NZ_JAWPON010000931.1:0-500 GCF_033344315.1 Vibrio sp. 2132-1
ATGGCTTGCATAGTGATGATGATGCCACCAACTGCGGCAAGAATACCGAAACCAGGTAGTGCTTCTGCGGTACGCTGTAATGAGCGTGAAGGCAGCAGCAGTTCGTTCTGGATAGCTTCGATTTCTTGTTCTAACAGTCCCTCTAATTCATGAGGCGACATTTGTCCCATCGCCATTAAACGTAAATTATCAGTAATGAACGAAATCAGACGATGATCCTCAGAAACTAGCGGGTACATCAGGAAGATAGAGCTTTGTTCTGGTGCTTCGATGTGAGAATCCAAAAACTTGAAACCACGGCTACGCGCTGTTTCTAGCAGGTTGTTTAATAGCGCCATCAGCTCCATGTAGTACTCGTACTCTTCAGTTGGACCTTTGATGGTTGCTGGCACTTGTTGGCGCATCTCTTTCAGCACGTGTGGTGGGTTACCAATAATGAGAGAACCCGCTGCCGCGCCGATGATGATCAGAAATTCTGCTGGTTGCCAAATTGCACCTAG
>NZ_JAWPON010000932.1:0-500 GCF_033344315.1 Vibrio sp. 2132-1
GACGACATCCTCACTCATCAAATCAGCCTGCGTGCTCAAGTTCAGTCGCAGCAGCTCTCGCAATTGTCCAGCCTTATTGCCGCTGTTGGGTCTGGTAGCGCAAGCAAAACGTCAGAAATCATCAATGCGGTTCAGGCGGTGAGTGATGCGGACTTTATCACTGTGAGTGATCGCGCAGGAATTCGGCTGGCACATCCTGTCGCTGAACGCGTTGGTCTGCCTGTATTGGGAGGTGACATTGAAAGAGCGCTGGAAAACGGCGAGTCCTACCTTTCTTATGGCGTGGGATCTTTAGGACCATCGGTTCGTTACATATCTCCCATTTTTTCCAATGAAGGCGATGTGATTGGCATGATCAAAGTTGGCTATTTGATTGATACTTTGGATCTCTGGACAAGCGAACGGTTGTTGCCTTTGATATCGTTCGGAATCATTGCCGTCGGTATTTGTATTTGGTTGTCTTGGAAGTTTTCTCGCTATGTTCGAACTCAAATGCAAGA
>NZ_JAWPON010000933.1:0-500 GCF_033344315.1 Vibrio sp. 2132-1
TGGCAGAATTTCTTTCATCTGGCTTTCCAGTTTCCACGGTGGGTTAATCACAATCATGCCGGATGCCGTCATGCCGCGCTCGTTGGTATCGGGTGCGACACCCAATTCGATTTGTAGAATCTTACGAATGCCGAGGCTTTCTAGACCTTCAATCATGTCTTCGATGTCGTGACGGTTTACCACTGGGTACCAAATCGCGTAGATGCCCGTTGCCCAACGTTTGTGACTTTGGTAAATCGCTTGCACCACATCGCGGTACTCTTTAGCTAGCTCGTATGGCGGGTCAATCAGTACCAAGCCACGACGTTCTTGCGGTGGTAGGCTGCCTTTTAGACGTTTAAAGCCATCTTCTTTGTAGATGCTGACTTGGCGGTCACGATGGAATTCTTGCTCCAGCAATGGGTGATCGGCTGGGTGCAGCTCTGTCAGTACCATGCGGTCTTGTGGGCGGATTTGCGCACGCGCCACACGCGGTGAGCCTGGGTAGTAGCGCAGCTTAT
>NZ_JAWPON010000934.1:0-500 GCF_033344315.1 Vibrio sp. 2132-1
TGTTTCTGCGATGGCAAAAAAACAAAAAAATGATGTAGCTGACTGGTTAATGCACAAGCAAAGAGTTCAGTATGGCGGCCGAGTTTACGAGCGCTCTGGTGGAATTAAGCCTTTTCTAAAATCCATTCGAGACGGCTACATTGGGTATTACCTACCCGATCAAGATCATGGCCCTGAACACAGCGTATTTGTCGACTTTTTCGCCACACGTAAAGCAACGCTCCCTGGGTTGGGTAAAATTGCTAAACTATCACGTTCCAAAGTATTACCTCTGTTCGCTTCAATGAACACCGAAGATGGCACATTCGATATCGAAATTTTGCCTGCATTTGACTTAGACAAAGGTGAAGAACAAGACGCTCGTACCTGTAACGAAGCAATTGAATACTTCGTCGGTGATAAACCAGAGCAATATATGTGGGTGCTACAGCTATTGCATTCACAAGAAGACGGCAACAATTATTACAATCTCTTTAAGCCGAGATACAGCACTGACTGGC
>NZ_JAWPON010000093.1:0-1094 GCF_033344315.1 Vibrio sp. 2132-1
GTCAGCCGCAGTGAAGTGCTGACGAAGCGATCTCTTCATGGGTTTTTAGCCGTTAGCTCTGTGGCAGTACAGACTAACGGCTTTTTTGTGCCAATTTAGCCCAAATTTTCTCTTAGCGATTTGATGTCTTTAGACGGCGGTGCGCCAAACAAGCGGCTGTATTCCCGACTGAATTGAGACGGACTTTCATAGCCGACTTTGAATGTCGCAGCCATGGCGTCTAAGTTTTCTGTCAGCATCAATCGGCGTGCTTCACTTAAGCGTAACTTCTTCTGAAACTGTAATGGTGTCATGGACGTCATGGAGCGAAAGTGCGTGTAAAACGACGATTTACTCATACCTGTAAACGAAGCCAAATCTCCAACACTTAATGGTTTGACAAAGTTGTTTTTGAGCCAGTCGATGGCTTTGGCTATTTGATGGCTATGGCTGCCCGCAGTCACGATTTGATGGAGACGCGTGCCCTGTTCACTCATCAAAAGGCGATAAAAAATCTCCCGTTTAATGATGGGCGCTAAAATTTTGATGTTTTGGCCTTCGTCTAATAATTCTGCTAAGCGTACAAACGCACCCAATAGAGATTCCGACAACTCACCGACAGCAATGCCTTTTTGCGCTTCTTTGGATTGAGTAAAGGCAAGTTCGCTATCGACAATCAGTTGGGAAATCTCGGTCAAATCCAGCTCCATGATCAGCCCTAAATAATGTTGCTCCTCACTGGCTTCGATAATGTTGGCAATGATAGGGAGATCGACAGAAGAAATCAGGAAGTGGTTGGCATCGTAAATAAAGCTTTCCTCTCCCAATAAGACTCGCTTCCTGCCTTGCGCGATAAGACAAATACTTGGATTGTGGGTATAGCTCGTAGGCGGCGTCGGCGTTGTCCAACGACTGAACCTCAACCCCGAAATTGGCGTGTCGTATTGGTTTGCGTTTCCCGTCCATCGATCAATCAGTTTGGCTAATTTCTGAGTGGCGAATGCTCTACTTGGTAAGTTGGTTGGTGATGAATCTGACATCGCGAAAAGGCTCTCGGATTATTGAGGTTGTTATTCAATGTATACACGACATTTTGCGAAGTAAAGATTATCAAG
>NZ_JAWPON010000094.1:0-1094 GCF_033344315.1 Vibrio sp. 2132-1
GGCTATCCAACAATACACATCCAGCTTGATGCAGATTCACACTCTGTAAGAAATCTTGCCCGTTTGAATAGACATCGACGCTATAACCATAACTTTCTAACATAAAGGCCATTGATTCTAAAACAGGCACTTCATCGTCAACGATATAAAGTGGACAAAGATTACGACTCATTCTGAGCTTCCTGATATGGTAAAACGATAGTCACTTGGCACCCAGATGGGTCAATTGACCTAAAATTGATGGAACCTTGGTGCGCTTCAATTACATCGCGACAAATAGCAAGCCCTAGCCCTAGGCCATTTTCCTTCGTGGTATAAAAAGGCTGATCAAGAGGGGGATTTTGCTCTTCGAGCCCGACCCCGTTATCCATGACATCAATGATGACAACGTCATCACAAAAGCTGACATGGAGATCAACAAACAACTCTTTTTGCGAAGTCGAATGAGCAAGACAGGCATCTTTGGCGTTATTAAGCACATTAATGATCACCTGTTGCAATCCAGTCACATCCGCATAAACGTTTTGTACCTCGCCCGAATACATCACACCTAGTTGGATATTGTGACGTTGGAACTCATAATCCACCAACTTCATTGCATCATTGATGACGGCAGGTAAGTCAACCCAGCTTTTCTCGATTGGCGTCCGGTGAATCAAACTACGTAAACGCTGCACTATGTCACTCGCAGACGTCACTTGTTGTTGAATTTTCTCTATTATCGGCAACATTTCCTCGGGTGTAGTGCCTTGCTCCATCCGCATCTTTGCACCTTGGCTGTAGTTTTTAATCGCAGCCAATGGTTGATTAATTTCATGTGCGATACTGCTGCCTAATTCTCCCACAATCGTAATACGTTGAGCGTGTTCCAACATGCTACTCTTGCGACGTAAATCATTGAGGGTAGCTTTCAACTTTTCTCTACTACGTTTGAACTTCCACTCTAGCCAAAAGTGATAGATAGTCAGCAACACCAATGTTAGCAGCGCTGCGATAGCGACTGCTTGGTTTTTATGTAGCCACTCTTGAACCTTTTGCGCCCAAGGTTTCTGTAAGGGATGTAAGTCCAAATGCTTGTAGACTTTATCTACGTT
>NZ_JAWPON010000095.1:0-1091 GCF_033344315.1 Vibrio sp. 2132-1
AGTGTTTAAGGTGGTATGCGGCGGCATCGGTATTGCGTTGCTCACACCTTAACAGGGCGTTAGCACTGGGTTGGCATCAAAGGTTAAAAGTTTCTGTGTTTATTGGTTTCTTTTCCTAGCTTTACACCTGATCTAATGAGCCTTTCACTTTCGCTCCGGTGGCACTAGATGTGAAGTTTTCGTTTTGATTTTACCGTTTACGGTGTCTAACTTTTTGGCTATTTCTTTGGCGTGGCTTCTCTTGTGTGGTTGGTTTTTGCCTTAAATTCGCTTCTTTGGTGCGGTTGTAAAAGTTAGGTGACCGAATCCTTTGCTAATTTGAAAGCAGTGAAAAAGTGCAGTTAAGGATGTTTTTCGTCTAGCCACCTTACGTCTTGAAGTTAGTTTTCAGTTTGGCAGTTGCCCGTTTGGTTCCAGTGTTTTTAGTTATGAATTTCGTGCTATATTTCAATATCTTGGCGTGTACCATAGGCTTAAAGGGCAGCGTGCTAACAAACAATTCAAGAGGGATTCGTAACGCGTGGCATTTTTACTTTGCGGTGGCTTATGTGATTAAGGCGCTGTGCGGTAGCTTTTGTATTGCGTTACTCACACCTTAGCAAGGCGTTAGTTTGCAAGAGGAAAAACGCAACTATATCGCAAGATCTAGTGGTAAAAGCTCAAAGTTGAAATTGTCGTATCGGCGTTCAATTTCAGTGTTAACGAGCGTGGAGAAAATCCAAAATTGGCATCGTTTCAACGGTTGATTTGTTCTTTGGTACGGTGACTTTGGGGTTAACTGAGTCGAACTTTTTTGCTGAAACTCTGCTCGTTGAGTTTGTTGGTACAAAAGACGATTTACTCGCTGAAATGGCGTTTTCTCTGGTGTGGTAAGTTCATGTGGTTTCAGTGGCTTTGTTGAAAGTCGGTATTGTGAGATTGGTTTTCCAAAAGCGCTTTTTGGTGTTGTGCGTTTGTTTTCCGCGGCGTTGTTTGTTCCAAGTGGTTTCATTGAGTAGCCGCTTTGAAACTACGCCTGACTTGAATGCATCAAAGTACATAAAATTTGATGTTGGCAAAGTTCAAGCTGTCATAAAATCAGCGTTTGGGTC
>NZ_JAWPON010000096.1:0-1084 GCF_033344315.1 Vibrio sp. 2132-1
TAAAGTTGAGGTGATTTAGGAACTTATATGCTTACTCGTTGAGATTGTTTGTAGCTTTTCATTTAGGGAGGGTGAGAATGGACGCAGACACCATTAACAGCTTTTTTCTGATTGGTGCATTACTGATTGCACTGAGCGTTCTTTTAAGCCCCGTGTCCTCAAAATTGGGGATTCCAATCCTTCTCGTATTTCTTGCGGTAGGTATGTTGGCTGGGGAAGATGGCCTTGGCGGAATCTTATTTGATAATTATTCCATCGCTTATTTAGTCAGTAACTTAGCGCTCGCCATCATTCTTTTGGATGGCGGGATGCGAACGCGAGTCGCCAGTTTTCGGGTCGCCTTGTGGCCTTCGGTGTCGTTGGCAACCATAGGCGTAGCCATCACGACATTGTTAACTGGCTTGATGGCGACCTGGCTGTTCGATTTGGATTTATTGCAAGGTATCTTAGTTGGCGCGATTGTCGGTTCAACGGATGCGGCCGCGGTCTTCTCTTTATTGAAAGGCCGCAGTCTGAACGAACGTGTTGGCTCGACGTTAGAAATTGAATCGGGCACCAACGACCCAATGGCGGTGTTCTTGACCGTCACGTTAATTGCGATTCTTTCTAGTACGGGAACGGAGTTAAGCGCCGGCTTTTTAGCGCTCAGTTTTGTTAAGCAGTTTGGTATCGGTGCGCTTCTTGGTTTTGCTGGTGGCTGGGTCTTGTGGAAAGTCATCAATCGCAATCAACTGCCGGATGGCTTGTACTCGATTTTGACCGTCAGCGGCGGCTTGATCATTTTCGCGTTGTCGAACTCGTTAGGCGGCAGCGGTATTTTGTCGATTTACCTCGTGGGTTTATTGCTGGGTAACCGTCCAACGCGCAGCCGTCATTCGATTCTGCATGTATTAGATGGTATGACGTGGCTAGCGCAAATTGGCATGTTCCTCGTGCTTGGTTTGTTGGTTACGCCGTCGAACTTGCTGAGTATTGCGGTGCCAGGCTTGGCGCTTGCGTTTGGTATGATTTTGTTTGCCCGTCCTATTTCCGTGTGGATTGGACTGCTGCCATTTAAGAGTTTCACGCCACGTGAAAAGTGGTT
>NZ_JAWPON010000097.1:0-1083 GCF_033344315.1 Vibrio sp. 2132-1
TGTGTGTACGGCGGTACAAGTATTGGCGTGCAAAAGAACAAGTTGGAAGAGGGCGCGGATATTCTTATTGCTACGCCGGGCCGATTGTTAGACCACTTGTTTAACGGCAACGTAAACATTTCTAAAACTGGCGTGTTGGTGCTTGATGAAGCTGACCGAATGTTGGACATGGGTTTTTGGCCTGATCTGCAACGCATTCTTCGTCGACTACCGAATGACAAACAAATCATGCTGTTTTCTGCGACGTTTGAAAAACGCATTAAAACCATCGCTTACAAACTGATGGATTCTCCTGTTGAGGTGGAAGTGTCTCCAGCGAATACAACGGCAGAAACGGTTAAGCAGATGGTGTATCCAGTTGATAAAAAGCGTAAGCGTGAGTTGCTAGCGTATTTAATTGGTTCACGAAACTGGCAACAAGTACTTGTTTTCACTAAAACCAAACAAGGTAGCGATGAGCTTGCAAAGGAGCTCAAACTGGATGGTATCAAAGCGGTTTCGATTAATGGTGATAAATCGCAAGGTGCTCGCCAGCGTGCACTTGATGAATTCAAGCAAGGTAAAGTTCGAGCCCTGATTGCGACAGACGTGGCGGCTCGCGGTCTAGATATTCAAGAGCTTGAACAAGTGGTGAACTTTGATATGCCATTTAAAGCCGAAGACTACGTACATCGTATTGGTCGTACTGGCCGCGCGGGTAAATCCGGTTTGGCCGTTTCATTAATGAGCCGAGATGAAGAATATCTGCTTCGTGCGATCGAAACGTTGTTAGACCAGCGTTTGCCTCAAGAATGGCTAGAAGGATTCGAACCAAGTCTAATTGAAGAGGTAGAACCTGAGCGTGATAGTGGCGGTCGTCGTAAGAGTCGTTCGTCAGAAAAGCGCAAACTAAAAGCAAAACTCGCGATTCATAAAAATCGTGGCAAGCACCGCAAGTAATCCAGGTATTCAAAGGCGGCAGTGCTTAACAAGAAGGTCTTAGGCCGTTTTGACTTCCTCGTACATTTCTAGGGTTTGAGGCATCGCAAGCAAGTAGCCTTGATACATATCGAAACCGAGTTTTTTCATTAAGTTAAGTTGATG
>NZ_JAWPON010000098.1:0-1082 GCF_033344315.1 Vibrio sp. 2132-1
CCTTGCCAGTCTTTTTGTGGTGCTAAGCGAATACGAGCGCCGTTTGCGCCACCACGTTTGTCAGACTGACGGAACGTGCGTGCACTGTCCCAAGCGGTTGTGACCATGTCACTAACTGATAACCCACTGGCTGCGATTTTGGTTTTTACCGCGTCTACATCGTAGTTTGCATTGCCGTGAGGAACCGGATCTTGCCAGATGAGGTCTTCTTGCGGGACATCAGGGCCGATGTAGCGAGCCTTAGGCCCCATGTCTCTGTGCGTTAATTTAAACCAAGCCCGAGCAAAGGTGTCGGCGAAATAGGCCGGGTCGCTATGGAAGCGTTCTGAGATTTTGCGATACTCCGGATCCATCTTCATCGCCATATCGGCGTCTGTCATGATTGGGTTATGCCGAACGTTAGGGTTTTCAGGATCGACCGGTTTGTCTTCCTCTTTAATGTCGATAGGTTCCCATTGCCATGCGCCGGCTGGGCTTTTTTTCAGTTCCCAATCGTAATTTAACAGCAGATGAAAATAGCCGTTATCCCATTGCGTTGGCTGGCTTGTCCATGCGCCTTCAATCCCACTGGTGACCGCGTTGTTGCCTACGCCGCGGGTTGTCTTGTTTAACCAACCTAATCCTTGGTCGTGAATGTCGGCACCTTCTGGCTCTGGGCCTAAATTGGCTGCATCACCGTTACCATGCGCTTTACCTACGGTGTGGCCACCAGCGGTTAGGGCAACGGTTTCTTCATCATTCATTGCCATTCGAGCGAACGTAACTCGTACGTCGTGCGCGGTTTTGAGTGGATCCGGCTGTCCATCGACGCCTTCTGGGTTGACATAAATTAAGCCCATCATCACAGCGGCGAGTGGATTCTCTAAATCCCGTTCACCTGAGTAGCGACTGTTAGGGTTGTTGGTAGGTGCCAGCCATTCTTTTTCTGAGCCCCAATAAATGTCTTTTTCTGGGTGCCAGATGTCTTCGCGCCCGAATCCGAAGCCGAACGTTTTCAACCCCATGGATTCATAAGCCATCGTACCGGCATACGCAATGAGATCGGCCCAGCTCAGTTGGTTGCCGTATTTTTTCTTAATCGG
>NZ_JAWPON010000099.1:0-1082 GCF_033344315.1 Vibrio sp. 2132-1
TACCTGTTTGGTGCGCGGGATGTCTGGTTTGTGGTGGCTTTGCCGGTTTATCTCGGCAGCGTATTTGGCTGGGATCACTTGTGGGTTGGTGGCTTTTTAGCATCATGGGTGATCGCGTATGGCTTTGTGCAAGGTTTTGCGCCGCGCATTACGGGTAAAGCGCAAGGTCGCGTGCCTGATGGAAGTGCGGCATTGGTGTGGGCGGGGATTCTTGCCTTAATCACGGGCGGGATTGCTTACGGAGTACAAATTGGTTGGCAGCCGGAAATCGTGATTGTGGTTGGGCTGATGATTTTTGGTGCGGTCTTTGCCATTAACTCTTCGCTGCATTCGTACCTGATTGTGAGCTATGCCAAAGGCGACGGCGTGTCGTTGGATGTCGGTTTTTACTACATGGCCAACGCCATGGGACGTTTGATTGGCACGGTATTGTCGGGGTGGATTTACCAAGAAGCTGGACTAGCGGCGTGTTTGTGGGTCTCTTTCGCTTTCTTGGCGCTGACAACGTTGATTTCGATTAAGTTACCCAAAGCTAATATCGCCACGGCTTAGTTCTGATGAATGTGATGGGCTGAACAGAACATCGTGAATAAAAATGGCTCCAATCGGGAGCCATGTTTTATGTCTGCATATTATGAGCAGAAGCGTCCAAGCTTTGCAGGTTGCGTCATTTTGATTTCGTCGTCTAACGAGCGGTAGACAATCGTATTCCAGATTTCGCCATTATCCATTTCAAATTCAATCGCGTAATTCATGCCGCTTACCACCTGAGTGCGAACACTGAGGATTTGCTTTAACTTAGCGGAAGTGTTCATTTGCGCGAGTACCACATCAAGCAATGGTTGCGCTTCATCGGTCATGTCACTTTGTGACCATCCGCCGGGCAGTTTTTCTAAGTTACAGATTGGGTTCGCTTCCTGTTGCGATTGGGCAGGTGCGTCGGTCTCTTCCTTTTGATTACATCCAGCTAAAGCCACTACACATACGAGTGACGCCAATAATGTTTTCTTCATAACAAGACCTTTCTTTGTAATGTACTCAGTATCCTAGGGGGTTGTGTTCATTATATCTGTTTCATATTC
>NZ_JAWPON010000009.1:0-246900 GCF_033344315.1 Vibrio sp. 2132-1
ATGAACAGCTGCAGTCCAAAAGACCCGCAGCGTCAAAAGGAGCTTGAGATGAACGTTCAGGCATTACCCATGCATCGGTTTATCGACCATCGTGGGGACCTAGTCGGCCAACTACCCAACTGGGCTGACACTGAAACATTGGTCGGGTTTTACCGAGATATGGTATTAACTCGCACTTACGACAACAAAGCAGTTGCCTTGCAACGCACCGGTAAGCTAGGGACCTATCCCTCACACTTAGGCGCGGAAGCCATAGGCATTGCGGTCGGCAGAGCACTTAAAGCCGATGATGTGTTTGTTCCTTACTACCGCGATATGCCTGCGATGTGGTGTCGTGGCATTGGCATGGAAAAGAACCTTCAATACTGGGGTGGCGATGAGCGCGGGAGTGATTTTGCTCCTGAAGGCAGTCCGGTTCCTAGCCGAGACCTTCCCTACTGTGTACCCATAGCGACGCAATGTACGCATGCTGTCGGGGTGGCTTCCGCGCTAAAAATTCAAGGTAACCATGAAGCTGCGCTAGTGATGTGCGGCGATGGTGGTACATCCAAAGGGGACTTTCTTGAGTCAATAAACTGCGCAGGTACTTGGAATATTCCACTTGTTTTCGTCGTAAACAATAACCAGTGGGCAATTTCAGTTCCGCGTAGTCTCCAATGTGCCGCCGATTTCTTATCAGAAAAAGCGCAAGGTGCAGGTATACCGGGTATTACTGTCGATGGTAACGATGTCGTCGCCGTTTATGATGCAACTAAAACCGCCCTTGAGAGAGCAAGAAAAGGGAAAGGCGCAACACTCATCGAAGCGGTGAGTTACCGACTGAGTGACCACACTACGGCCGATGATGCGACTCGTTATCGTAAAGAAGATGATGTTCAAACTGCATGGCAATACGAACCTATCGCACGTCTTAAAACGTACCTCCTTAATCAAGGCGCTTGGAGCGACGAACAAGAACAGCAATGGCTAGATTACTGTAAAGAGCAAGTAGAGTTAGCTGTTGAACGCTATCTGAGCTTACCGCCACAAGCACCAGAAACCGGTTTCGATTATTTGTATGAATCGCTACCTCAAGAGCTTCATGCACAAAGAGATGAACTCATCAACAAGGCAATGAGAATGCAGGGAGGCAGACATGGCTGAGCTAACGTTGGTTGAAGCAGTAAACCTTGCCCTGCACCACGAAATGCAACAAGACCCCAATGTTGTCGTATTAGGTGAAGACGTGGGCGATAATGGTGGTGTATTTCGTGCCACTGTTGGACTCAAGCAAGAGTTTGGTCTTAAACGAGTCATCGATACGCCACTCGCTGAAGCCTTAATCGGCGGGGTTGCGGTCGGTATGGCAACGCAAGGATTACGACCTGTCGCCGAATTTCAGTTTCAAGGTTTCGTTTTTCCTGCGATGGAGCACTTAATGTGCCACGCGGCTCGAATGCGTAACAGAACTCGCGGTCGGCTCACTTGTCCCGCGGTTTTCCGTGCGCCATTTGGCGGCGGTATCCACGCTCCGGAACACCACTCAGAAAGCGTGGAAGCGTTATTTGCTCACACTGCTGGATTTAAAGTGGTGATTCCTTCTTCTCCACAACGCGCATACGGCTTACTTCTCGCTGCAATTAGAAGCAATGATCCCGTCATGTTCTTCGAACCGAAGCGCATATATCGCACCGTTAAATCTGAAGTCGTTGATAACGGCGAAGCACTCCCACTCGACACCTGCTTCACCTTACGCAAGGGGCGAGATATCACGCTCGTTACTTGGGGCGCATGCGTCGTAGAGTCACTTCAGGCCGCGCAAACCTTGTCTAGTCAGGGAATTGAAGTCGAGGTGATTGATTTGGCGAGTATTAAGCCAATTGATACCGCGACGATTTTCAGCTCACTAGAAAAAACTGGACGTTTACTCGTTGTTCATGAAGCGAGTAAAACTTGTGGTGTGGGATCTGAGCTATTAGCTCGAACCGCTGAACACGCCATGTGCTTACTTAAAGCCCCACCTAAACGAGTAACTGGAATGGACACCATTATGCCTTATTACCGTAACGAAGATTATTTCATGGTTCAGAAAGAAGACATTGTGACCGCAGCGCGCGAACTCGTGGAGGATTGGAAATGAAGACGTTTAACTTACCCGATCTCGGCGAAGGCCTCGCTGAATCAGAAATTGTAAAATGGCACGTTAATGTCGGTGACATGGTTAAATTAGATCAAGTGATCTTAACCGTAGAGACAGCAAAAGCGACGGTAGACGTCCCTGCCCCCTATTCGGGCCGTGTGGTCAGCCGTCATGGTGAGGAAGGTGAAATCGTCAATATTGGTGCATTACTGCTAGAGATTGATGAAACAGGTGCCGGGAGAGAAGTAACGGCAGAGAAAAAAGCCACTGCTGACGCCGCAACCGTCGTCGGCAGCGTTTCTCACCAAGCGCATCATGTAAACGTTGATGATTTCTGGATTGGTGGCAACCACAACACGACAGAAAGTAACCTCGTTACCGCCCTGCCTTCGGCTCGCTTGTTGGCACAAAAACTTGGGGTAGATCTTAACCTCGTGTCAGGTAGTGGCCCGAACGGACTTATCGTTGATGCCGATATTTACGACGAAGCCGGAAAACAGCGTCCAGGCACCGAAGTTTTGAAAGGTGCTCGACGTACCATGGTATCGTCTATGACCGAATCGCACGAACATGTTGCTGCCGTAACTATTACGGAAGAAGCGTTGTTGGAAGATTGGCTGCCAAACGAAGATATCAGTATCCGCCTTGTTCAAGCGATTGTTCATGCGTGTCAAGAAGAGCCTGCTTTAAACGCTTGGTTTGATGCCGAAACCATGACACGCTGTGTACACACAACGGTCAATGTAGGAATTGCAGTAGATAGCCGTCATGGATTGTACGTACCAGTCTTGCGCCACGCAGATGAATACGAGCCACAAGATGTTCGTCGTTGGCTCGATCAAACCGTTGAAGGGATCAGAGAGAGAAAAATCGGTCGTGAGCAATTGCAGCACGCGACGATTACGCTTTCCAACTTCGGCGCGATTGCCGGTATTTACGCAACACCTGTCGTCACACCACCACAAGTCGCTATTGTCGGCGCGGGCCGAATACTCGACCGAGTAGTGATAAGAAACGGTCAAGCAATTTCGGTGAAAGCAATGCCGCTATCCGTAACGTTTGATCATCGCGCTTGTACTGGTGGTGAAGCTGCAAGGTTTACGAAAGTACTTGCAGAGCACCTGCAACGTCCGAGCGAAAAGTAACTTATAAAAATCAAATGATAAAGGCTTCCAATTTGGAAGCCTTTTGTTTTAGGGAACAAGACTATATCTACAGCTTCTCTAACAGCTCAGGCATTACCACAAACAAATCGCCGACCAATCCATAATCTGCAATGTCAAAAATAGGCGCATCAGGATCGCTATTAATTGCAACAATCACCTTGGAATCTTTCATTCCCGCCAAATGCTGGATCGCGCCAGAAATTCCGACGGCAATGTATAACTCCGGTGCAACAATTTTGCCGGTTTGCCCGACTTGATGGTCATTAGACACATAGCCCGCATCGACCGCCGCTCGTGACGCCCCTACCGCTCCACCTAGCTTGTCAGCCAATTGTTCTACTAAAACAAACTTCTCTTTACTCCCGAATGCACGACCACCCGACACTACTACTCTAGCCGCTGGCAATTCTGGTCGCTCACTTTCTGGCGTTTGTTGCGAAACAAACTCACTAAGTTTATTGATAATCACCGTGTCGACTTGAGTAAGCTTAGGGACAACTGGCGTGTCAGATAGCTCTGCGGCATCAAAAGCCGTACTTCTTATGGTCATCACTTTATAGGGATCATTCGACGTAACTCTCGCCAATGCATTTCCAGCATAAATTGGACGAATCACCGTATCGATAGACTCGATTGTCATCACGTCAGAAAGTTGACCAACATTAAGCAACGCCGCCACACGAGGCATCACATTCTTACCAAATGTACTGGCAGGAGAAAGAATGTGTGAGTAGTTTTTGGCTACTTGTGAGATCAAAGGTGCGATATTTTCCGCTAATCCATGTTCATATCCCTTCGCATCAACCCAGATAATTTCTGCAACACCCTGAACGCAATTCAACTCATCCAAAACTGATTGGCACTGATAACCAATAAGCAACACAGCAACAGGAAGCGATTTATCATCATCCTTAATCTCAAATGCCGCTTTAATTGCACACAGCGTCCCTACAGCCAACGATTGGTTGTCATGCTCTGCGAGCACAAGTGTTGCTAATGGTCGGTCTTCCATGGTCATGCCTCATATAACACGTCAGATCCATTACTTGAGCTTAGTCCACTTCACGTTAACGTCAACTGAGCTATAATTTTCTGTATAGAAACCAAAAACCTGTCACGCAGATGACGATAATAGAAAGGAAGCATAGAGATGGAACGAGAATGCATGGAGTTTGATGTCGTGATCGTGGGGGCCGGACCTGCAGGCTTAAGCGCCGCTTGTCGGCTAGCTCAACTCAGCCAAGACAGTGAAGGTGACGCACTTTCAATTTGCGTTGTAGAAAAAGGCTCAGAAGTGGGCGCACATATTTTATCTGGCGCTGTTTTTGAAACTAGTGCCTTAGATGAGCTTTTCCCCAATTGGAAAGAAATGGACGCTCCGCTAGCAGCCTCAGTTCAACGAGATAATTTCCTTTATCTTACTACTGAACAAAACCATATTCGAGTTCCTCACATCCTTACACCGCGTCCAATGATAAATGGCGAGAATAATTACGTAATTAGCCTTGCCAACCTTTGCCGTTGGCTCGCTAACCAAGCAGAAAATCTTGGGGTGGAAGTTTTTCCGGGCTTTGCCGCTGCAAGCATCAATTATGATCAGACTGGCGCCGTGACAGGCATTAACACGAGCGATATGGGACTAGATAAGAACGGCCAGGCCAAACCTAACTTTGAACCAGGTATCGAGCTAAGGGCAAAATACACCCTTTTTGCTGAAGGTTGTCGCGGACATCTGGGTAAAGAACTTATTCAAAGGTTCGACCTAGACGCAGGAAAGCAACCACAGCACTACGCGCTTGGCCTAAAAGAGATATGGGAGTTACCCACTGACAGTAAGGATGTATCTGGCAGTGTTATCCACTCCGCTGGCTGGCCCTTGAGTGAAACAAATACCACAGGCGGCGGTTTTCTCTATCACATGGAGAACAACCAAATCGCCGTGGGGCTTATTGTCGACTTGAATTACAGCAATCCTTACTTGAGTCCGTTTGACGAATTTCAACGCTTTAAGCACCATCCGGCTATTGAACCACATTTGAAAGGTGCTCAACGCATCGCTTACGGCGCAAGAGCCATTGCGAAAGGTGGGCTTTCCTCTCTGCCGAGACAACAATTCCCTGGCGGTTTATTGATTGGTTGTGATGCGGGGACTTTGAACGTTGCTAAAATTAAAGGCAGCCACACAGCAATGAAATCCGGAATCATTGCAGCAGAAGCGGTACATACGGCCCGACAAACTGGAGCTTCTGAGCCAGACTACCAGTCGTTGTTTGAATCATCATGGTTGTATGACGAACTCGCTGAAACGCGTAACTTTGGTGCGAACATTCATAAGTTTGGCAGCATACTGGGCGGTGCTCTTTCGACTTTTGAACACAACCTGTGGCAACCACTGGTTAAGAAGCCGTTACCTTGGTCTATCAAGGACTATTCGCACGATCATGAGCAGTTAAAGCCTAAACAAGAGTGCCACCCAATTGCATACCCAAAACCAGATGGTGAAATCAGTTTTGATAAGCCTTCGTCGGTATTTTTGTCGGGAACACAGCACGAAGAGAATCAACCTTGTCACCTGGTTCTGACTTACCCTCACATTCCAATTGATGTGAATTTAGGTATGTATGACGAACCAAGTCAGCGCTATTGCCCCGCTGGGGTTTACGAAGTGGTGGAAGTGAACAATAAGTTGAAGTTTCAGATAAATGCCGCCAACTGTGTGCATTGCAAAACCTGTGACATCAAAGATCCTTCGCAAAACATCACGTGGAAAGCACCAGAAGGTGGCGGCGGACCAAGCTATCAAAACATGTAGATACGTTAGTATGTTGACGATCTAACAAATGGATAAACAAACCGATTGGCAGAGCCTCATTACTCCTGCCAATCGACAAAATGATCAAGCAAGAAGTCGATAGCCAATCGCGCTCGTAGTGGTAGAAAGTGACGATTCTGATAAACAATCCAGCTGCTGTTGCCGCTTCCCCAATACGGCTCTAGCATTGGCACCAAACGACCAGACGAAATAGCATCGTTGAAACTACTCTTCGGTAAGTACGCCACACCTAATCCTTCTGCACAGGCTTGCAAGACCGTTTGTGCGTTATTGCTCTTCCATCTGCCCTGCACTTTTACGCCATCTAAAGGCTTGCCGTCTTTTTCAAACAACCAAACGTCCTTATTGGCAATAATGCAGCTATGACGCTTGAGTTGCTCTGGGTGCGTTGGTAAACCATGTTCATCGAGATAACGCTGACTGGCTGCCGCTGCCATGGGACGATCCACCAGCTTTCTCGCAACCAAGCCTGAATCACTCAACCTGCCGTAACGAATGGCAAAATCGAAACCATCTTCAATAAAGTTGACCATGCTGGTGTTGAAGTTAATTTCAACCGTGAGATTAGGATGTTGCTTGGCAAACGCCATCAAGGCAGGCGCTACATAGTTCTCAGAAAACGCACCAGCGGCGCTCACGCGTAACGTACCACTCAACTGAGTTTGCTGCGTGGTGAGCTGTTCATTGGCTTGCTGAAGCCCAATCACCAATTCTTTACACTGCTGATAATACGCTTGCCCCGCTTCCGTTAGACTCACCATTCTTGTCGAACGGGCTAACAAAGCGACACCTAATCGCTCTTCTAGTCTTGTGACTTGGCGACTGACGTGACTGGTACTGCAACCTAACTGTTTTGCCGCTGCAGAAAACCCTAAGCTCTCAGCAACCGTAACAAACTCATTGATGCCTTCAAAACTGTCCATACTTACCTTTGCTATATAGCAATAATGTTTTGCCAATTAATCGTATTATCACTTATTTGTTTAGCAATTAGTATGAAGGTGTTCAACAAATACACGTAAGCCAAAAAGGAAACCATCATGAAGAAAGTACTCATCATTGTGACGAACCATGCGACCCTTGGTGAAACTGACCAAGCAAACGGAACTTACGCGCCAGAGCTCACTCATGCGCTTAGCGAACTACTAGATGCAGGCTTCGATTACGACATTGCCTCTATCAAAGGCGGGCAAGCACCACTGTACGGAACCGACATCGAAGGCGACGCAGTCAACGAGAAAATCTTAGCGGATGATGATTTCCAGAACCGCATCAACAACACGATTCCAGTGTCACAAATCAACGGTGACAACTATGATGCGATCTTCTATCCGGGTGGTTTTGGTCTTCTTTCAGACCTAGCGAGCAACGAAGATTTTGCCAAGATTTCTGCAAAACACTATGAAAATGGCGGTATTGTTGCAGCAGTTTGTCACGGTCCGGGCGCTCTTCTCCCTATCACGCTTAGCAATGGCGAAAAGCTACTTTCGTCTAAATCAGTAACAGGCTTCACTCGTGAAGAAGAGATCGACTTCGGCACCATCAACGATATCCCATTCCTATTGGAAGAATCTCTTGCACGCAGCGCAGCGCGCTACTCTAAAGTGCAACCATGGCAAGAGTTTGTAATTGTGGATGATCGTGTCATCACAGGTCAAAACCCAACGAGCGCACACGGCGTAGGCAGAGCGATTGTTGAACACCTAGCTTAAACGCGCTGGAAACGACAACCATCCTAGAAGAGGAAAGCGTGCTTTGTCATGCTTTCCCTTGCTACAGGCGATCGCAAGATGCGCTTATACTTCTTCCCCTGCCTCGTCCTCTTCTACGATATCTGTTTCTTGGCTCGCCTCTTCCAGCCATTGCTGTAAAGATTCACTTGCTAGCACCTTCTGTTGGTAGACTTTGGCACCTTCCGATAACTCGATACCATAAGTTTGGAAACGCAATGCCACAGGTGCATACATGGCATCCGCTATCGACCATTCTCCAAATAACCAGCCGTTGGGATACAGCTTGGCTTGTTCTGCCCAAATAGCGTCAATGCGTGCAATATCTTTACGTGCACCTTCAGTTAAATCGACTTTTCTGCGCGCGCGGATATTCATTGGGAGTTCGCTTCTTAAGTTAAAGAAACCCGAGTGCATTTCTGACGCAATGGCGCGTGCTTTAGCTCGTTCTGCGGAGTTGCTTGGCCATGCTTTGCCTTGTAAGTATTGCTCGTTAACGTATTCCAAAATCGCTAATGAATCCCACACGGTTGCGTCACCATCCACCAAGGTAGGTACTTTCGCGGTTGGTGTAATACCTTCCAAGGTCTTATAAAAATCTTCTGTGAATAATTTGAGCTTGGTGACTTCGACATCTAGTTTGAATTGAGAAAAGATCAACCATGCGCGCAGTGACCAGCTTGAGTAGTTTTGATTAGCAATAAACAGTTTCATGACGCCTCCATGCGGTTCGTGTTTTGATTACCCATTCACAATATCTGATTGTATTTAAGGGGACTAACGGATAGTTTTGATGGAACACTTCAACAAAAACGATGGATGAGTTTTAGATATGGATATCGATGCGTTACGCAGCTTTCTGGCTTTTGTAGAAACGGGCAGTTTCACTCGTGCAGCCAAGCAGATTAATCGCACCCAATCAGCGTTCAGTGCACAAATGCGTAAGCTAGAAGACGAACTCAGCGTCAGTTTGTTTGAAAAAGAAGGTCGCAATCTTGTCTTAAGTGAAGCGGGATTAGCACTACGCTCTCACGCAGAGCAATTGGTTAGCTTGCACAATCAAGCACTGAAACAAGTGAAACGTTATGAAAATAAGCGTCCTCTTCGCTTAGGTTGCCCAGAAGATTACAACGACAATATCTTGCCTAAAGTCATCCGCGTATTACAGCAATCTGAGCCCACATGTTCGATTCAGGTCTTTAGTGAGCCGAGCATCACCTTGAGAGAAAAACTTGATGAAGGAAAGCTAGACGCCGCTATTGTGACAAGAGCACCGGACAGTGAGGAAGGTTACTGGCTAGCAAGCGACAAAGGCGTGTGGATTGCTCATCCTGATTTTGACATTGAGAACGCCCAACCTCTCCCTCTCGCCCTATTCCAAACCGACTGTAAATACCATGCGGCAGCAGTAGACGGATTAACCAAACGTGGCACTCCTTATCAACTACTGGCATGTTGCAATACGGCTTCTGCACAACGAGCAATTGTACGTTCATGCATGGCTATCGGTGCGATGGGCAGTATTAGCGTTAGCGAGGATCTTAAGATCTTAGACGATATGCCATCGCTACCTTCCGTGGATATCGTTTTGGTCACGGGCGTCGAGCCTCATCCGATACTGGATAAAGAATGCTTGGCGCAATTGGTTGAGTTAATGGCTTAACCGGATTAGCTAGCCAATCACAAAGTTAAATTGGCCAGTTAATCGCCCGTCGGTTCGTATGGTTTCAAACTGTAGATAATCTCGGGCTTTGCCACCCCACCATTCATCACCAGTATTGCCTTTTAAGTACAACTGAGTGGTCAGAAGCTCTTGGTTATCCCGCCACAACTTAACGTGAATGTGCGGTGGACGAGAGGCATAAGGCACGGGGTACAAAGTCTGGAATAAGTAGCGACCATCCGATTGAGTTTTTACCGCGCCAAAACCTGCAAAGTGCGCATCAAACTTATCGTTATTTGGTTGCTTAGGGTGATCGTAAATCCCCTGCCCATCGCATTGCCAGATTTCTACTTTGATGCCTGAAACTGGGTTTCCCGATGTATCTACTACTCTGCCTTGCAACACGATAGGTTCACCGACCAAGCCTTCTGATTGCAGAATCAAGTTTTGACGAAGAGGAATATCCACTACTGGATAAAATGGCCCTTCTGTTTGTGCTGGCGTCGGCCGCATTGGTGTCGTCGCTTTTAAAGAGGGTGCGAACAACAATGTCCACAGCGCTAAAAAGTGTCTTCTTTCCATGGTGCCACCAATACAATTGCATTGAATTAAGTTTGGTGGAACTTGAGGGATTTGCCATAACGAATATAAAAAATGCCCCTGCAAGAGAGTCATTTGCAAAGGCACTGTGGAACGAGATGATGAGTGTTGATTGAAGGTTTATGCGGCTTCGAACGCCAATGCTTTCTTCTCTACCTGACGGAAAATAAGAGTTAGCACACCATTTACCGTTAAATAAAATGCGCCCGCAATACCAAATACCGTCAACGTATCGTAAGTTTGTGCGTTAATGCGCTGCGCGTAACCCATCAGATCCATGATCGTAATCGTGCTTGCTAGTGACGTGCCTTTGAAGACCAAAATCACTTCGTTCGAGTAAGCAGGAACAGCACGACGAATAGCGTATGGTAGCAGCACTTTTAGCGTTGCGGTTTTGTTCATACCCAGAGCACGACACGCTTGCCATTGACCGGAAGGAATCGCGTTAAACGCTCCTTTGAACAACTGAGTGCTGTATGCAGCGGTATTCAACGCTAGCGCCAACATCGCACAGAACCAAGGTTGGCTTAACCATGTCCAGAATACACTTTCTCTTACTGCGTCAAACTGACCCGGACCGTAGTACACCAAAAAGATCTGTACCAACAAAGGCGTACCAGTGAACAAGGTAATGATGCCACGGCTTACCCAATGCAAACCCGGAGTACGCAGGATCAGAGTTAGCGTCATCATCAGAGCTAAGAGACAGCCCACAACCAAGGAAGCGGCGGTCAGTTGGAGGCTAGTGCCTAAGCCATCCAGCATTTGCCAAACGTGTTGTTCGTTCATGCGGTCGCCTCCTGTCCCATGCTCATACCTTGAATTGAGAATTTCTTATCAATCAGTTTTACGGCACGTTGCGTAATCAAAGTAATGCCTAAGTAAATCGCCGCAGCGGTTGCGTACCATGTAAACGCTTCATGCGTCGCTGCAGATGTTAGCTGCGCTTGCTTCAATAAATCCGTTACGCCAATCAGTGATACAAGCGCGGTATCTTTCAGCAAAACCAGCCATTGGTTAGTTAAACCTGGTAGTGCGTGTCTTACTGCTTGTGGCAAAACAATGCGAACAAAAGCGTGTGCTTGACTGATGCCGAGTGCACTTGCTGCCTCTCTTTGCCCTCTTCCAACGGCTTTCAATGCGCCACGTAGAGTTTGAGAAGCGTAGGAAGCGAAGATCAATGACAACGCCACCACGCCAGACAAGAACGGGCTAACTTCTATAAAGTCGCCGGTGATTAAAAACAGAACCTGCGTCGAACCAAAATAGATGAACAACACGACAAGGATTTCTGGCAAGCCACGTACAATCGTCACAAACGCCGTCATTGGCCATTTAACGAAAACGCGGCGAGACATTTCACCACTGGCGAATACCACTGCCAGAATCAAACCGACTAAGAGGCTTGTGAAGGCTAGCTGGACAGTCATCCAACTAGCTTGAACAAGCGATAAAGAGTAACCCGTTAGTGCCATATTACTTACCGAAGTATTTGTTGTAGATTACGTCGTATTCGCCGTTTGCTTTCACTGTTTTCAGTGCTGTGTTCAGCTTGTTCACTAGCTCGTCGTTACCTTTATTTACTGCGATACCGAAACCGTTACCGAAGTATTTAGGGTTAGTGACGTGCTCGCCCACGTACGCTAGGTTATCTTCTTTCTTGAACCATTCTGCTACGACTGCCGTGTCACCGAATACAGAATCAATACGGCCATTCTTCATATCGATGAATGCGTCTTGGTAGCTTGAGTAAGGAACCGCTGTTACGCCCGGCATTTGCTCAATCAGGTAGCTTTGGTGTGTTGAACCGTTTTGAACACCAACACGCTTACCTTCTAATGCTTTTTGATCAGCCACTTTTTCTTTGATAGAAACAAACGCTGCTGAGTTGTCATAGTATGCATTCGTGAAATTCACTTGCTCCAAACGCGCCTCAGTAATGTCCATTGCAGAGATTGCCGCATCGTAGCGCTTGAATTTTAATGCAGGGATCAGGCTGTCAAAAGATTGGTTGTGGAAGGTGCATTTTGCTTCCATTTCTTTACATAGTGCGTTCGCCAGATCCACATCAAAACCTTGGATTTGGTTGTTTTCATCTATGTATTCGAATGGGGCGTACGTCGCTTCCATCGCAAATTTGATCTCTTCTTGTGCTGCTGCGCTTGCTGCCATAGTTGCAGAAGAAAGGCCGATTAGTGAAGCTAGTAGAATCTTTTTCATTGCAATACTCCGTGTGTACTTAGTGGGCTGACACTCGCAATGACAGCCGAGCTTATCTGTTAAATAGACTGAACTTTAAAAACGTAATTTAGTGATTTAAGTAGTCAGCAAATTGGGCGGTTTGCGGGTTAGAAAACGAATCATTTGTGCCGTGCTCGACGATGTGTCCTTTTTCTAAATACAGTACGTGACTAGCGATTTTCTTAGCAAAATCGACCTCATGCGTTACTACGACTTGGGTGATGCCAGTTTCGCTTAAATCTTTAATAATCTTAACGACTTGGTTAGTAATTTCCGGATCAAGCGCTGCGGTCGGTTCATCAAAAAGCAAGACTTCCGGTTTCATCATCAATGCACGAGCAATCGCCACACGTTGTTGCTGACCACCAGAAAGCTGCATCGGCCATGCATCCGCTTTGTCTGCCAAATGCAGCGTTGCGAGAATTTGCATTGCTTGGTTCTTCGCTTCTTCTTTATCCATGCCAGATACTTTTACCGGAGCCTCAATCAGGTTCTCCATCACTGTCATGTGCGGCCATAAGTTGTACTGCTGGAACACCATGCCTACTTTACGACGAAGTGCTAAACCTTGTTTCTCTTTGATTTCAGTAGAGAAATCAAAAACATCATTTGCGATGTTTAGCTTGCCGTTATCCGCCCCTTCAAGAAGGTTAAGAACACGCAGTAGAGAGCTCTTACCTGCGCCACTTGGACCAAGTAACACCAGTGTTTCCCCGCTTTCACACTTAAAGCTGACATCGTGAAGCACTTGTGTCTCACCGTAGGATTTATTGATTCCGCTTACCTGAATAGTCATGCTGACATACCGCATTAATTGTCACTTGGCATTTATATTACTCAAAAGGATTTTTTATGCAATAAAAATGTATAAAAATTAATTTTGTTAAATTTTTGTATGATAAGCAATCAATACAACAGAGAATATGACTGGTTTAATCAGTTGGTTTTAACTGAAATTGTTGATGAAAATCCAACAATATGATGGCAATCGAAACAAGGTTAAAATTCTGGTTACTTTTGTGCTTGTGTAGACGGAATTTTGAGTCTTTGAACGTACTACACCCGACGCAGACCTTCTCATTTTTGCCGGGCTTCCCCCCTCGATTTCCGGTAAAGCCTTCTATCGGCGGGTTCCTGATTAGGACTTTGTGAATAGACTATAATTTCTCTTTGTATTCTGACCCTTAATTCGAGTCATCTAAGTATGAGTGAGATAACCCCATGTTGAAGTCGCATTGTTTTTCTCTCATTGCACTTGCTTCTCTGAGCTTACTTTCTATACCCAGCGTTTGGAGTAGAACAGCAATCGTGTTACCTGGATTGCATGAACAGGGTATTGATCTTCAAGATAAGCCTATCTCTGCTGCGGCTACACGTGAATGGGAACTGGATTATGCTGATATCTTATTCGGCGCTTACGAAAGTAAAAGTCATAATGAGCGTGTACAAGCACTTGGTTACATGTACAACCAAAAGCTGGAACTTAACTCAGGTTGGCTGGAAAACGATATACGTAACCAAGCAGAACTGAATGGAATTGACTACGAAGATTTCTTTCTCCACTTTTCTGAAGACACTATCCTAGCTGAAGTCGACTCAAGCCATGGTGAAAATACATTACTCAATCGAAAACCGATGATTGTTGGTTATACGGCTAGTGCTGACCACGCCGGTTTTTGGCTATATCAACCACCGCCATGGGATGCTGATGTATTTGGCCAGGCGAATAATGGTGGAGCCCTCTATGTCTATCACTCAGAGAAGTTCGACCGCTTAACCTTTACGTTCTCTCAGTTTGCTCAAGGCGGCAGCTTCACGATTGAATACCCTTCTGCTATCGACTCGTTTGGTCGGGTAACTGAATGGAAAAGCTTCGCGATTAAAAAAGACAAAACTGAGAACATGACTAAAAACCAAACAGTAAACTGGTCTGTTCCTTCGGATTGGGTTCGCGCTACAACGCATGATGGTAGCGGAAAAACTTATGGTGGCGGTCAGTACTTTGGCTCCACCTTTTTACGCGACGGCGGCCGCCTTTACTTTGCGAAAATTACTTGGCATGACGACAACATAGAAAACCGCCCACGTCTCGAAAACATTCAACTCAAAAATAGCTTCCCTGCCGTCAATATCTCAGGAGCACCAACGGAGACACCGGAAGGTCAAACCATTCAACGCTGGCGTAAAATTCGTGGCTTCGACAAATCTGCAGATCGAAACCAAGACAATTATCTTTCTTGGAATGAATACAAAAACCGTTCAAATAAGAATGCAACCGCACGATTTCGTTGGGAGTCACGCGTTATTCCATTTGGTCGTATGTGGAATCAAACCTCTTCTTGGGCATTGACCAATCTCGGCAATCCCTTTTTTGCCAATACAATGCGCCACTCTTACCAAGCTGAATGGGCGAAACAAGGTTTAAATGGTGCGTACAACGACGATACGAATAAGTTACTCGGTGCAAATCAGTTCTACATATATTCCGGAGGCACAGTGGATGAGCTTGGTTTGGTGGCGGGTAGCCAAGCTGCTGACGATGCGTACAAAGCGCAATTCTCGGCGTTCTTGAATAAACTGGCAACGCTGGATGAAGATGCGTTAATTGGCCTCAACATAGGTACGGCAAACTTATTCGGTCGTAATGGGCAAAACCACTTGGTTAACGCTGGCTCCTTGTACTTGCGCGAGCACTACCTTTTCCCTTCTACCGGCTTTAGTGGCTATGCTGGGTTAGCTAAGTTTTGGGATAACTCTGCACTCGCCAAAGCTGGCCAGAAAGTGATTTATCAAGCGACAACGCGTTATGGTCGCGTTCAATACTTTGGCAACACAGAAGACAATTGGAAACAGGACCAATACTCTGCACTAGCGGTGTTCTACTTAAACTATCACCCTGAGCGCAGTTACTTTAATCAGTGGAACAATGGCTATTTATATGGAAGTAATAACACAACAGGTGACAACTTCTGGAAGGCAGGCGTACCAATGAATATTGCTTATCAACCTAGCACCTTGCTTGCCGTTGATTTGGGAGAGCCTGCCAATCAAACACCAGAGGGGTATCAGGCGACTCCGGTAATGATGTCCACCAGTACGCCCTATCCTGCCGATTACACAGTCATTGGAGATGCTTCTATGAGCAAAGTGGCTCATCCTGACTTGCCCAATGGCTCTATCGATTTGTTACCAACCCATACGTACTTTGCGTATCGCTCAGACGATACGGTGGTGATGCATGGTCCTACGGAGATGGTGTTAGCCCGCGAATTCACTAAAGGCCGAGTGCTGTATCGAACTGATTTCTTTGGCAAGAATATCGATTATTTCACCTCACCGAAGATAACTATCGCACTTCCAGAGCCTATGCGACCTGTAGATCAAGACGGTAACATCGGCGACTATGTTTCTCATATTGAGATTGGCGGCTACGAAGGGGTGTTCTTGCTGTATTAATTCCCTTTCAACCCGTCTCATCAAACGCTTCATAAATCGCCGTTTTTATGCTTAACGTCACTGAAAAAAACTTGTTCACTGAATCTTTATAAACCGATGTATATACTGAAGTAAATGACAACGACAAGGAAATTCAGTCACATGAAGACGACACCTTCAATGCTCTCTGTTCTGCTGCTATCAGCATTATCTACTCATGCAAATGCGGACGAATGCGGAAAAATAACCATCGCAGACATGAATTGGAATTCGGCAAGCTTAATGGCGCACATCGACCAATTTGTCTTAAATGAAGGCTACCAGTGCGATGCGGAATTGATCCCTGGTGATAGCGTTCCTACAGGCACCTCTATGATTGAAAAGGGACAGCCTGACGTTGCGCCAGAGTTATGGACAAACGGTATTAAAGAAGCACTTGATAAAGGGATTGCGGATAAACGCTTGCGCATCGCTAGTGAATCGCTTGTCAATGGTGGTGAAGAAGGGTTTTGGGTTCCCGCCTATCTGGTAAAACAGTATCCAGAACTCGCGACGATAGAAGGCGTCATCAAGCACGCCAAACTATTTGAACACCCAGAGGATGATGACAAGTTCGCGTTTTATAGCTGCCCTGCTGGTTGGACATGCCAAATCACCTCCGGTCACTTGTTTAATGCATTAGGGTTAAGTGAGCACGGCTTTGAGATGGTTGACCCAGGATCTGGCGCAGCATTAGCTGGCACCATCGCCAAAGCCTATGATCGCAAAATGCCTTGGTTTGGTTACTACTGGTCACCGACCCCCGTATTGGGCAAGTATGATATGGTCAAAGTGGATTTTGGTAGCGGAACAGATTTAGAAGAGTATCGCAACTGTACCACTCAGCCTGATTGCGCTTCACCAAAAGTAACAATGTACCCACCTTCTCCAGTTCGCACAGTAACAACTGAGGCGTTTGCGAGCAAAGAACCCCAAGCATTCGCGTACTTGCAGAAACGCGGATTTACCAACGAGCAAATGAGTGAAATGCTCGCCTGGATGGAAGATAACTACGCGGACGGTGAAGAAGCGATGTTTTACTTCTTTAATACCTACCCTGACTTGTGGAAAGGCTGGGTATCTGAAGACGTCGCGGTGAGAATCGAAAAAGCGCTTTGATGATTAATACTTAAAGTGCCACAAATCATTTAACCTCCCATACCGTTTGAATAAACGGCATGGGAGACTCGTCAACGACTCGTTAATACATGGTGTGACCATTCAATGTTTCTTTGGGTATCTCTTGCAGAGCGTCCCAATGTTCAACAATCTTCCCATTATGATCAAAACGAAAGAAATCCATCGTCACGTATTCAATATCATTAGGCCATGTTTGGTGAGTGTGTAGTGCCACCAAGTTCCCTTCAGCAATGGCTCGCACAAACGTAATATCTTTATCGGGATACTCATTTTGCATCCGCTCAAAATACTCGATAAAAGCCTCGGGGCCATTTCCAACTAATGGATTGTGCTGGATGTACTCATCACCTACGTAGTCTTCAACTGCCTTTCTTGGGTTACCTCTATAGGCGGTTTCGTAAAACGCAATGGCATTTCTTTTATTCTCTTGCAGATCCATTTTTCTTACCTGTGTTGCTCCATCTTGCGGATAACGGTAATCATAGTCTTTGAACTTCAGAAGTGACTGAACATCGCGCACAAAAAAGGCCGCTAAACAGCAGCCTTCATCACTTCTACTTGGAATCATCGCCTTTCATAGCTTAAACCACACCACCAGCACCGAGCATAGAACGCTCACTGTTCTCCACCAGCAACGCGGTTGCGGTTTGTTTCAGTGTTTCCCATTCTTGGTCTTCGACAAAGATACCATTTTGCCAAGAAGCTTGTTGCGTACGGCTTAACTCATCGCCTTCAATGTGGGTGGTATATCCTTGTGCACTTTTCTCGATATCGAAATCGTTCACGGAGAGCTCGATAACCATACTATGCAAATCCGTATCATGCCCATCAAACTGATCCGAGAAAAAGACTTCTGGTGCGATTCGTCCGCGGTTTAACACATAAAGCGTTCGCTTGGGACTAGAGCCATTGACCCACTGTGCTCGACACGCGATGCCTTTCGCAGAGAGCTTCAACAACTCACTGAAACCCAACCAACGGTTATGACACTGTTTCAACGTGATAGTAATCGACTTACGGTTAATCATTTTCTCAAGTGCGAAATCCAACACGGCGGGTAAGTGGCACGCCACACTGCCATTGTGCAAATCCATCTCGATACTCGCTGACGTGTTGTTGGTCACCGATACAGCGCAGTCCGAATCTAACCCAAGAAACAGGCTGGCGTTATTAAAATGACGAACTCCATGTAAGCCAACCATTTGCAAGTCCGCCACCATGTTCGCAATGACATCCGCCTCACCACAGTGACGGCGCATGCCAAGAAATGCCTTATTAACCGCGGCCACCAATTCGTTGTGAGAGACGATCATAATGCAAATCCTCCGTTGATTTTTTGATTGTCACTTTGCGCAATTTCGTCACGCGGCGGCATGCTAGGGAAAATCCATGTGTCTGCCAGTTTAGGATCGTGAATTTCATCCAACAGCGGCGCGCCTTGGAAAAAAGTTACTCGAACCCAACGATCCGAGCGTGGATCAAATTTAGTCGCACCAAAGATCGCCAATTTACAACGCAGTAAGTGCATTGGTAACGCATCTTTACGCAGCACATTCATTTGAATATCCCCCATCGCACGGTTGCCTAGCGTCCATACGCGACGTGTGATCGAACGATAAGCCGGTTTTTGCAATAGAAACTCTGCTACGGACATTTCTACATCACAGTCAAGCAAGGCCTGGTACAAGCGATTCACTTGTCTGCCGATATCAAGCGGCAGTTCTTTTTCTTCTCCAGCCTCTTCCCCGCGAACACCAAGCCTTGGCTCTTCTTTGTCTTGTGAACGATACCAGAACCAATAATTGTTCTCGGCCAGTGAGTAATCCGCATCAATCGCCCAGCGGTATTTGTTTTGCAACACTTCCAGTAAGTCTTGGATCTTTTTCCCGCCCGGAATCGATAACGTTTCATCCGTATTCATTTGGCTAGCAAATTCGTCCACCAAAGATGGGTAGAGTTCGATCAAGCAAGAGGTGAGGATTTCTTGGGCTTCCACACTCATTGTTTTCTTATGCTCGACCAAACTCGCCCAGTTCGGATGTAATGCCATTAACGTTGTTAGCTCTGATAGCAGTTGTTTGATGTCTGATATCGCTTGATGATTGAGCCTGTATTGATGTTCATTGATGGTGATGACTTGCTCTAAATGACGCTGTGCTTTTTGTAGTAATCCTTGCAAAGGAGCATGGAATGAAGCTTCACATGGCATCGCAAAGACTCGCGCTACCGCACGTTCGCGAGAGGTCATCCATTGGTCAACGATGCACGGGTGATTAATCAAGTATGGAGCCATGCCTAAGCCAGTCGCATTGCCGACACCAAGGTAGCGCTGCAAGCCACGATGCAAAGCCACCACGTTGTCGCCACCTTGTTGAAGTGCCAGATAGTGCACCCAATCTAGGCTGAATTCACGCAACATATATACGGCACACATTTGCGCACTAAAAGACTGGCTGAAATCTGAGTTGTTCTCTAACAGTTTGAAATCGGCGATACCAAACTTTCCGTTACCATAAACAGCTGTGGTACGCAGGATATAACCCACTTCCGCTAACTCTTTCGGCTCAGGCTGCTCGCCTTGAGAAAGCGCGCTAACAATGTGCTCAAACACGCGCACACTTTTGTTTGCGCGAGCAAGAACAAGTACGTTGTTTGGATTACGTCCCGCTTCTTGCAGCGGTACATTTTCTCGCAATCTTTCCAACAAAGTAACATCAACATCGCCTTGAACCAGTGCAAATGTGACGTCCCACTTTTCAGCAATTACGCGATCATTACGCTCGTCGTCGGCAATTTCATCACAGAATACCACCAAATGATAAACGTGCTCTGGCGTGGTCAATTTGTAAATCACATGACCATAACCACGAGGACAAAGCTGCCACTCATGCTTGGTTACTTGCCAGTTTTGGCTTGCCATATTACGAATCAGACTGCGAACAAAGCTGATTCGGTTTTGGTGCATTGCGCCAAGCCTTTCGGCTGCCATGACAATCGCTGCATCGCGCATAGTTGCTTCCGTATAAGTAGAACGATGTGCATCCATTTTGCTCACCACCTATTTGTTATTGTAAGAATACTAGGGTTTGTGCGGATGCAGGAGGAAAACACCCGCACAAGCTCCACGTTGTTTGAATTAGATAATTGTTATAGCCCTTGCTCTTTCGCCATTTTGATTGCGATTTGCGGCGCATTCCAAAGTGACGGTAACAGAATCAACGAAACCGGAACCGCGGTAATCACAATGAAAGATTGCAGTGCAGAGATGCCACCAGAGCCAAGAGAAATCAGGATTAGTGCCGTCACACCCATCATTACGCCCCAAAAGGTACGGATGATCGCATTCGGCTCCGTTTCACCACTGATCACGACACTGATTGTGTAGGTCATTGAGTCGCCCGTCGTGACGATGAAGATCGTGGTTAAAATCAGAAATAGAATTGAAGTCAGCATTGGCATTGGTAGTTGCTGAGTCACCGCAAGCAAAGCACCTGGCAGGTTAAAGCCTTCGAACGCCGCACTCACGCTACCCGGTTCAGCAATTTCAAACGCAAGACCTGAGCCGCCCACAATCGTGAACCAAAAACAGGTGGTTAACGGAGCCACAATACTGATGGTGGAAATGACTTGTCGGATAGTTCGACCACGGGAAATACGCGCAATAAAAATTGCCATCATCGGACCATAACCAAGGAACCAGCCCCAGAAAAATACTGTCCACCAGCTTAGCCAACCTTCATCACCACGGTAGGTCGCCATTGGGATAAAGTTATCCAGCATGCTCCCTACACCTTGAATGTATCCGTTAAAGATAAAATTCGTAGGGCCAAAAAACAGGATGTAAACCATCAATGCCATTGCCAGAATCACGTTGTAACGACTAAGCAGTTGCATGCCTCGGCTTAATCCACTGAGTGCTGACAAGGTGTAAAGCGCAATCGCAAACAAGATGATGATAAGCTGAGTGGTAAAGCCATCAGGAATATCAAACAGCGCATTTAACGCGTAGCTAACCTGCAAGCCTAGAAACCCAATGGGCCCGATGGTGCCCGCGGCTACCGCGATAATGCAGCACGCGTCAATCAATGCACCGAGTTGGCCTTTAAGTGCTCGTTCGCCCAAGACTGGGTAAAGCAAAATACGTGGTTTTAGTGGTAAACCTTTGTCGTAATGTAGGTGCATCACCACGATGGAAGTTAAGCTACCTACAATCGCCCAAGCTAGAAAGCCCCAGTGCATAAAGGATTGTGACAACGCATTCACCGCACCTTGCTGCGGGTTATCTTGCGCGCCGTACAAAGGGGGTGGGCTAACATAGTGTGCGATAGGCTCAGCCGCGGCCCAGAAAACACCACCACCAGCCAATAAGGTACAGAAAATAATCGCCATCCAGCGGAAAGAGTCCATTTCTGGTTTTGCAATCCCGCCCAACATCACCTTGCCTGTTCGCCCTGCAGCCAAGCCAAGACCAATAAGAAAAGTGAGAAGCAGCAGTAACTGCCAGTATGGACCAAATACCTGAACTGCCCAGCCAAAGCCAGCGTTAACGATCGTAGATAACAGCTCGCCGTCATAAAGTGCAATAGCAACGAACAACGCGATGAAACCACCGCTATACCAAAAGGCCGGGTTATTCAGTCCTAATTTGTCCGTCGTGTTTTCTGTTGTTGATGTGTTGTGTTTTGCTTTCGACTTGCCCGATGACACGCTCATCGTGGAAGCTTTCATGCTATTGGTTAAATCAGACATACTCTGGCTCCAGAGGTTCTTTGCAGCAGCCAAAGACTGGCTACAAATGTGAGTTTTACGCCTGCCGTATTGTTATTATGTGGGCAGGCGGTTCCTACTTTGGGGAATGCTATGAAAAAGGCTCTAATCCTTCTTTAAGGAAGTTGAACCAGTTTTCACCCAATATTTTTCCAGCCTCAGATTCACTGAATCCGTGACCCATTAATCCGTTGTAGATGTTCTCCATCCCTGCGCTGCCGCAGAACCATGGCAGCGCATCTGGCCATCCCGAGTTACTTGCTGAACCTTCGCCGTAATCCATCGCTTTTGACCAACGCCCGTTGCGCATCCATTCCAATACTTGTTGCGGTTGGTTTAAGCACAGATCACTACCGATGCCTAAATGGTCGACGCCAAACATGTCTGCGGTTTTCGCTACCATCTGGCAGAAATCATCCAGCGTGCACTGGCTGCCATTTGGCAAATGGAATGGATATAAACTGAATCCAATCAAACCACCGCGCTCCGTCAGTGCTTTGATCACGGTGTTGGATTTGTTGCGCAGTGCGTCATGCGCAAACGTCGGGTTAGCATGGCTGATACAAATTGGACGCGAAGAAAGATCGATGGCTTCCAACGTAGAACGCTCCGCACTGTGGGACATATCAATGATCATCCCGACTCGGTTCATCTCTTCAATAGCTTGCTTACCAAAGCGAGTTACGCCGGAATCGTTTTGTTCGTAACAACCTGTCGCCAGTAAGCTTTGGTTGTTGTAGGTCAGTTGCATGATCAGCAGACCTTGGCGGCGCATCACTTCAATCAGACCAATTTCATCATCGATTGGTGAGCAATTTTGCGCGCCGAAGAAGATGCCGACTTTGCCTTCTGCTTTGGCTTTTTCTACATCTGCCATTGAATAAATAGGCATGATGAGGTCCGCATTTTGCTCGAAGCGCAAGTTCCACTCAGCAAAACGCGTTAAGGTTTCGCGCGCAGTTTCGTGGTAGACGATGGTGGCATGAACGGCGGTAATGCCACTCGCCTTAAGCGTTTGGAAATACTCTCGATCCCAATTGCAGTACTGCAATCCGTCAATCACAATCCGTTGTTGGTACATAACCACTCCTTAAACAATTTCTTAGCCTTTTCGTGCGGGCAACTGACACCATCAGTTACCCTGCCGATCTTAGTAAGGACGCTGATAAGCGGTTTTCACTACGGTGTAGAACTCTTTGGCGTACTGACCTTGCTCACGAGGACCAAAGCTAGATTCTTTACGACCACCAAATGGAACGTGATAATCTGTACCCGCAGTTGGCAAGTTAACCATGACGCAGCCCGTTTGGACTTGCTGTTTGAAGATCGCGCTATTACGCAAGCTTTGCGTGATAATGCCGCCTGTCAGGCCAAAGCGCGTATCGTTCGCGACTGCAATTGCCTCATCCAGATCAGAAACGCGAATCACGCTCGCCATTGGCGCAAAGACTTCTTCTTGGTTCACTTCCCAGCCATTCTGTGTATTTAAAAACAGAGTTGGTGACATGTAGTAACCGTCATGCTCTAGGCTCAGACGCTCACCACCGAAAGCCAACTCCGCGCCTGCTTGGCGTGCGTTTTCGATCCACTCAAAGTTCGCATTCAGCTGGTTACCATCAACCACAGGGCCCATGAACACGCCCTCTTCCAGTGCGTGACCCACTTTAAGTTCGCTCATGCGTTTGATTAGCGCTTCAACATACGCGTCGTGAATTCCGTCCATAACCACAAGACGAGAAGACGCGGTGCACTTTTGACCTGCACCCGAGAATGAGCCTGCGATTGTCGCTTCGACAGCAATCTGAATATCTGCATCATCTGCCACTACGAGCGCATTTTTGCTACCCATCTCTAGCTGACAACGCACAAAATTTGGTGCGGTTGCCGCTGCAACTTTACGGCCAGTGTCCACAGAACCAGTGAAGCTCACGCCGTTCACTTCCTTCGAATTGATAAGGGTATTACCGACTTGCGAACCGCTACCCAAAACGAGGTTAAACGTGCCGGCAGGTAAACCTTGGCGATGGATAATCTCTGTCAGCGCGACGGCACTTGCTGGGGTTAGGTTGGCAGGCTTCCAGACGACGCTGTTGCCAAACGCAAGTGCTGGCGCGATTTTCCAAGCCGCTGTTGCTGTTGGGAAGTTCCAAGGAGAGATAATGGCGATAACGCCGACGGCTTCGCGAGTAACTTCAACGGAGACACCTGGACGGACGGAAGCAGCGTTATCGCCAATTTGACGCAGTACCTCAGCAGCAAAGTATTGGAAGAATTGGCCAGCACGGTAAATCTCACCTCGACCTTCAGCAAATGGCTTACCTTCTTCACGCGAAAGCAAGGTTCCCAATTCGTCACATCGTGCAATGAGCTCATCACCAATCGCTTGCAGCACTGCTTGTTTGCGCTCGATTGGTGTTTTTTCCCACTCTGGCTGCGCTGATTTAGCCGCTTGAATCGCTTGCTCTACTTGCGACACACTCGCTTGTGCGAAATCGCCAATGTTTTCGCTGATATCAGAAGGGTTAATATTGGCGATGGTGTCCATGCCCGATTGCCATTCACCTGCTATATAGAGGGATTTTTCTGCTTGAACATTGTTAATAAAAGTCATGGTTCTTTCCTTGTTCTTCCGATTTGTGATGGCAAGCCACTCACTCACTGATCTCTAATTATTCTCGTTGGATTTATTCTGGTTGGCTTGCCGACGCGTAGACAACAAACTCCACCAACATCTCTTCTCGCGCTAACCCTGCAACCACCATGGCGGCGCGATTTGGGTACGGCGCTTCAAAATATTCCGCGTACACTTGGTTAACGGTCTTTAAGTATTCTCTGTCGGTCACGTAAATCAGGACCTGCAACACCGAGTCCAAAGACTCCCCTGCACACTCCAGGGTGTGAATGAGATTGTTAAAGGTTTGACGTGTTTGTGCTTCGATACCGCCTTCCACAACCGCGCCTGTGTCATCAATAGGAATTTGAGCCGTATACAGGGTTCCGTTGTTGACTATCGCCCATTCAAGCGGCGCTTTAGAAGCAAATAGACTGGTTTTAACTGGGTGTTTTTTGGTAGGAGTATTCACGTGCCTTTCAACCTTTGTAACAGCTTTGTTTCAATATGGTTAAATGATGCACATTGACAGGCGATAAATCTAACGGTAAATTTTTGACATTTGATAAATTAAACTTATCATCCTGTTTAAAATAACGTAAATAAAGGGATTAGGAGGCATTAGGGATGAGTATTAAGCTTCAACAATTAATGCATTTTGTGATGGTAGTCGAGGAAGGAGGCTTTCGAGCCGCTTCACATCGTGCAAATCGTTCTCAGGCGGCACTGTCCACATCGATAAAAGAGCTTGAAAAAATTCTAGGGCAAACGCTGTTTGAACCCGGAAACAAAACCAAATTGACCCCGTTTGGTGAAATTTGTCTTCCCAAAGTGGTTCAGTTTCTCAATATCTACAGTGCACTAGACAACGATCTCAAAGCAGCCGCGGCCGGACAGCAAGGGAGAGTGCGAATTGCGAGCGTTCCTTCTGTTGCAGCGAAGCTCATCCCTAGCGTATTGGGAGCCTTTTGCGAGCAGTATCCAAATGTAGAAGTAAGCTTGATCGATGATAACGCGGCGGGCGTCGAGGCTCGCTTACTCTCCGGTGAAGTCGACTTGGCGCTCGGTAACCCCTCTCACCTCGATGAGGGCGGCATTGACTTTACACCGCTGTTGTCCGACCCCATTGGCGTGGTGTGTTTAAAAGATAACCCGATTGCCAATCAAACAGAGGGAATCGAGTGGCAAACTTTGCTCGAACAACCTTTTATTCGTAACGGCACCTGTACGCTTCTCGATCCAACCCCAGCCAGAGCTCTGAGTCAGCAAGCGCTCTATTCGGTCGAAAATATTACTTCGCTGTTTTCTGTCTTAGAACTTGGGATTGGTGTCACGACCCTACCGAAGCTTGCTTTCCCAACCAATGAAACACGCTTGGTTTGGATTCCGCTTATCGATCCACCACTTGAAAGGCAAATTGGTATATTTACGTTAACCGATCGCACGATCTCGCCTCAAGCTAAAGCATTTCACGATCTTTGTGTGCATTATTTAAACTATCAAAAAGAAGATAGATAATGGTTCGATTAACATGCGGATAATTAAAAGCCTCCATATTCAGAGTGGAGGCTAATTTGTATTTGTGTATTCGCTTCGTTCTATTTTTTGCGACGATTTCGGTTCTTATACACCACGCAAAAGTTACCACGCTTGGTACGACACTTTGAGCAACGTTCGCAATCTAATGGTGCGCGATTGCCTTCTTTCCAACGTTTGATCAACTGCGGCTCAGCCAATAAAGGGCGTGACACAGCAAAAAATTGGATATCTGTGTTTTCTGCAATTTTCTCAATCGCATCAATGTCGCTCAGCCCGCCGACAGTAATCACCGGTATGCTAACGTCCTGACTGATCACGTGACCATATTCGTGAAAGTAACCTTCTTCTTGTAGTCTGTAACCATCGAACGTTTGACCAACAAGTTCGTTTGCTTTGCCGTGAACATTGCCAGATACGATGATCGCATCAACGCCTACTTCTTCAAGTTTCTTACAGACGACGCGAGTTTCATCGAACGTTAAACCGCCGTCAAAGAACTCTGTTGCCGTCAGTTTAACGAGGATCGGAAATTCGCTTCCAACCAGCTTTCTGGTTTCAGAGTAAATTTCTAAAAGAAAGCGCATGCGATTTTCTAAGTCACCACCATATTCGTCTTCGCGACGATTATAGTACGGGCTTAAAAACTGGTTAATTAAATAAGTGTGCGCCGCATGAATCTCTACGCCGTCAAAACCAGCGTCTTGAGCACGTTTACTCGCCAATGCGAATGCCTTTACGATGTAGTCGATTTCGTCCTTTGTCATCGCTTTGCCTTGCGTATTTGTACCACGCTCAGGCACGTCACTCGGAGCGAAGATGACACGCTCACCGACGTTATGGGTGGTTTTGGTGCCACCGTAAGCAATTTGCATCACGATTTTAGAATCTTGTTGATGTACTAGCTCTGTTAGCTTTTTGTATTCTTCAATAAAAGAGTCGTTGTAGATCCCCATCATACCTGCGTTGGGTTTCTCTTCTTCAACGATATTGGCATAACCCGTGACAATAAGCCCAACCTCCCCTTTCGCAAGCGTTTCGTAAATATCGTAAAGCTTTGCCGTCATGTGACCATCTTCGGTCGCCATGTTCTCCCACGTTGCGCTTCTCACAAAACGGTTCTTTAGGGTCATGTTGCCAATGCGGGCTTCGGAAAACAAAATGCTCAAAACCAGTCCTCTTAAAGTTGTCTTTATGTTTTATCTTTTCGCAAGTAAACAAGAACGAAAAAGGAACAGCGATACACGATGTATGGCTGTTCCTTCTCTGAATCCTTGAGACCTGCAAACTACAGGCGCACCTTAATGCCTCGGAGACGACAAAACTTTAATCTGGGTTAAGGTTTAGTGAGTTTTTAGATTATGTAAAAGGATGATTCTTAATCGTGTTCATTTCACTGGAGTTAAGATGCTTCCTCACCCACTTTCAGTCGTAAAACTTTTGTATTTCGCTAGCTGGTGATTCAACTTAAACATTCACATTGTTAGTTTGTATGCTGCCATGGGAACTAGCACTCCCCCCAATGTTTACATTACAAACTATCGATATTGAATTCTCATATGGTAAGTAGAGTTATTGCGCTGTTTATACTTTTTGGCTTAATCGTCGCTATCTCTTGGCATTATTACGCGTCAGCGGAAACGCGCGATCCACTATGTTTTACACACTGGTTGTTTTTGCTTTTAGATATGAATACGTGATAGTGAAGCTAGAGGAGGAACAGGAAAAACAGTGAAAATAAAGGACAATAGAAAGTTAAATGACCTTACTTCCAGGTAAGGCCATTCATGCATTCAGCAGCAAAAGATATTGGCGTTTAGCAAACGCTTAGGTTTGGTTGTTACAGAGCTAGAGGAATCAACTCGACACCAAGCACACCACTGATCCCCATCACCACTAGCAGTGAGACTTTAAACACCGACTTTGACCAAGCGATGTAGTTGTTGTCATCAATGCTGCGAAAGGTCACTTTCGTCCACATAAAGCAAACAACCGCTGCAACCGCTAAGTATTCATACCCGGCTTCACCTAGTAAAAATAACCCCAACGATACTGCTCCAAAAGCCACGACATACGCTTTCATGTGTCGATGCGCTTTATGAATGCCTTCTTTAACTGGCAATACGGGAATCCCGGCTTCTCGGTAGTCTTGCATGCGGAACATGGCAATGGCATACGAGTGCGGCATTTGCCAGAGACAGAACATGGTAAAGAGTAAAATCGCTTCCAAGCTAATGAAGTTTGTTACCGCCAAGTAACCCACCAATGGCGGAACTGCGCCTGAGATACTTCCCACTAAGGTTCCATACACCGAGTTACGTTTGTACCACATCGTGTAAAAGAACACGTAATACACGTAGCCAAGCAACACGACGACAGCGGATAGTGGATTCACTCGGATAAATAACAGTGCGGTTCCTACCAGCAATAAAGCAAGTGCATAAACAAACGCAATATCGATATTGATGTTGCCTTTCACTGTTTCACGATTTCGTGTACGTGCCATCTTTTGGTCGATATCACGATCGAAAATATTATTCACCACACAACCTGAAGCGATGACTAACCCAACACCAACTAACGTCGTAACGAACAACATTAGACTGGCTGGTTCTGTTTTTGCGGCGAGGAAGAACCCCGCCGCAACAGAAATCAGGTTGCCGAAAATAATGCCCGGTTTAGTGATAGACAAATAACTTTTCAGCATACCTTGACCTACAACTTCATGTTGACGTTCATGTTGTAGATGATCCATACCGAGCCAGCGATAAGGATAAGTACAACAATGACGGTAAACATCAGTGATACAAGGTTCCAACGTCCGTCGGATGTTTTTGTTTCCATGTGCAAGAAGTATTTAAAGTGAACAAATATCTGCACTAATGCACATCCAAATAGAATCGCATAGGTCGTTGTATCTGGTAATGATTTCGTCCAAACAAAGTAGAACGGAATTACCGTCAGAATCAGTGAGGCAATAAAGCCTTTCACGTAATCTGACGAACTGGTTTCTACATGTTGATCCATTACATTACCCCCAGTAAGTAAACGATGGTAAAGACACAAATCCAAACGATATCTAGAAAGTGCCAGAATAGGCTTAAGCAGTTAAAGCGCATTGCCATATTGTCGTTCAGACCTTTCGTCGACAGTTGATGATACGCTACCGCTAACCAAATCAGACCAAAGGTTACGTGCAGGCCGTGCGTACCAACCAACGTAAAGAATGCCGATAGGAATGCACTTGTTTGTGGCCCATAGCCTTCTTCAATCAGGTGATGGAACTCATAGACCTCCATACAGATAAAGCCAAGACCAAGCGCGAACGTGACTAACATCCAACGTTTGAGACCAGCAACGTTGTTGCGCTTCATCGCGATAATGCCAAAACCAAATGTGATACTGCTAAACAGCAGCAGCATGGTTTCGACAAAAACGAATGGGAGTTCGAAAATGTCTTTACCTGTTGGGCCCGCAATTGAATTGCTCGACAGCACAGCGTAAGTCGCGAACAAGGTCGCAAACAGTACACAGTCACTCATCAGGTAAACCCAGAAGCCAAATAGCTTGTTGCCATTCGTGTCATGGTGGTGATCATGGTCGTGATGTGCTGCGATATTAGTTTGCATACGTCACCTCCAGATCATCTTTACTTTCGCTGTCTTTCACTGAGTTTTTCTTCGCTTCTTCAAGCTGAGCTCGACGTTCGGCCTCAATTGCTTTGATCTCTTCAACTTCCACGTAGTAATCCACGTCATCGTTGTAGCTGTGCTGAATACACGTCACGATAATACCGACCAAACTTGCCGCCGCTAGCCACCAGATGTACCAAATCATGCCGAAGCCAAATAGGAGCGACCAAGCCGACACGTAGATGCCTGTTGCCGTGTTTTTTGGCATATGAATACGTTCGTATTCCACTTCTTTAGTTGGATCGAACTCGCCACTTTGTTTCTGGTACCAGAAGGCATCCAGCACATCACCTTTTGGTAGGTGCGCAAAGTTGTAGAACGGCGGTGGAGACGATGTTGCCCACTCAAGAGTACGTCCACCCCACGGGTCACCAGTTAGATCACGGTTTTGCTCGCGGTCACGGATACTCACGTAAATTTGGATGAACTGAGACAATACGCCCAGCGCAATCACAACCGTACCTGCTGCGGCAATCGACAACAGTGGGAAGTATTCTGGGTTGATGTCTTGGCTTAAACGACGAGTCATCCCCATGAAGCCCAGCGCGTAAAGCGGTAAGAACGCCATTAAGAAACCAATAATCCAAAGATAGAACGCGCGTTTGCCCCAAGTTTCATTCATGGTGAAACCGGTCGCTTTCGGGAACCAGTAAGTGATCGCAGCGAAACATCCAAACACCACACCACCGATGATAACGTTGTGGAAGTGAGCAATTAGGAATACTGAGTTATGCAGAACGAAATCTGCACCCGGAACAGCCATTAGTACGCCCGTCATACCACCAACAGTAAAGGTGATCAGGAAGCCCACCGTCCACATCATTGGCGTCGTAAAGCGGATGCGGCCTTTGTACATGGTGAATAGCCAGTTGAAGATCTTCACCCCTGTTGGGATAGAAATGATCATCGTGGCAATACCGAAGAAGGCATTTACGTTCGCGCCAGACCCCATCGTAAAGAAGTGGTGTAGCCAAACGACAAAGGCAAGAATCGTGATAACTACGGTAGCCCAAACTAGCGATGTGTAACCGAACAACTTTTTACGTGAGAAGGTTGCGGTGACTTCTGAGAACACACCAAAAATTGGCAAGATCAAGATGTACACTTCTGGGTGACCCCAAGCCCAAATAAGGTTGACGTACATCATTACGTTGCCGCCAAGATCATTGGTAAAGAAGTGCATGCCTAGGTATCTATCCAGCGTTAGCAGAGCGATAGTCACCGTTAGGATTGGGAATGAAATGATGATCAAAATGTTTGCACACAGAGACGCCCAAGTGAAAACTGGCATCTTCATCATTGGCATAGACGGTGTACGCATACGCAAAATGGTCGCGAAGAAGTTCACGCCTGTTAACGTCGTACCAACACCTGATATCTGCAGCGCCCAAATCCAATAGTCGACCCCGACTCCTGGGCTAGCCTCAATACCTGAAAGCGGCGGATACGCCAACCAACCGGTGCGACCAAATTCACCTAAGCCGAGAGACATGTTTGTTAGGATGACACCAACAACAAACAGCCAGAAGCTCAAGTTATTCAGATACGGGAAAGCTACGTCACGCGCACCAATCTGTAATGGCACGATGATGTTCATCAGACCAATAACCAATGGCATCGCTACGAAAAAGATCATGATCACGCCATGGGCAGTAAAAATTTGATCGTAGTGATGCGGTGGCAAGTAACCTGCTTCACCCGCAGAAGAAAGGAGTTGCTGACTACGCATCATGACTGCGTCAGCAAAACCACGAACAAGCATCACCATCGCTACTGCGATGTACATGAAGCCAAGTTTTTTATGGTCTACTGAAGTAAACCATTCATTCCACAAATATTGCCACTTTCCGGCTTTGGTCACCGCGTAAACTACGGCTAAACCAACCAGCGCCACAACCGCTAGGGTGATGACAATAATAGGTTCGTGGAATGGAACTGAATCAAGAGTTAATCTTCCAAACATTACGATTATCCTTGGTTTTCAGGCAAACAGTTCATTGAACCAGGATGCTGAGTCACAACGTCGGTGAACAAGAACGGAGGAACGCTAGAGAACAAAGTGACTGGCTCTGCGATACTTGGCGCTGCCAGTGAGCTGTATTGCTCCCAATCTTCAATACGATCAGGGCTCGCCTTCACTTTCTGCACCCAATTTAGGAACGCAGCACGATCAGACATTGCTGAAGCTGTGAACTTCATTTGCGAAAAGCCTTCGCCGCTGTAGTTCGATGCAAAACCCTTGTAGTCACCTTCGTGGTTCGCTATGAGGTTGAGCTTGGTTACCATGCCTGGCATCGCGTAGATCTGTGTACCTAAGCGAGGGATGAAAAACGCGTTCATGATGTTGTCCGAAGTCAGTTTGAACTGCACTGGCACGTCTTTCGGGAACGCCACATAGTTCACCGTCGCAATGTTTTCTTCTGGATAGATGAACAACCATTTCCAATCGAGTGACACCACTTCGATGGTCATTGGTTTAACATCACTTTCCAAAGGTTTGGATGGCTCTAGTTCATGAGTCGAACGCCATGTGATCGTCGCAAGAATCGCAATGATGATGATTGGAATTGTCCATACCACCACTTCGATTTTGGTCGAGTGTGACCACTCGGGTGCGTACTCTTCTTCAGTGTTAGAGGCGCGGTATCGGTAAGCGAAGTAAATCGTCATTAAAATCACAGGGATTACAACGATCAACATCAGCAAAAGAGCAGTAATAATTAACTCTTTTTCTTGCACACCAATGGCACCTTTGGGGTCAAGTAAAGCTGAATTACATCCTGAGAGCATAAGTATGACGGACGCCAAACTTCCCCTCGACAAGATGCGTTTATATCTTGAGGCTTCCATTAACTTTCTCGATGGTTGTCTGGTTTCAAAGCAGATGCCAATCAAAGTAAATAAGAGCTCACAAATAGCGCAGAGGTAATGTATGAGAACAAGAAAAAACTTCGATAAGTAGTTATTCTACTTACAATTTTTCAACTTCGTCATCAAGCATTTAACCAGCTAGAATGAACCGTTATTTACTACGATACGATTGGTATCAAGCCAAGAACCAGTTGTTATAGTCATTAGAATGTTTATGTGTTGAGCATGAGTAACGTCGGGCTCAGAGCGAAACAAAACGGAATTGAGTGGAGATCAAAACCACACTCTTAGTGTGAGTTTATTGTTACACTTTGAAACACTATGTTACATTTGGCGCATTATGAGGAGTAAAAAGTTAAAGCTCATTAGCCACAACTGGAAACTAACCTTCCATTAATGGAAGTTACACACTTTAAATCGAATATTAACCTCAACACGAATTTCTCGTGCTTCAACAATTAATTATTTAAAAACAAATAGTTGAAACTTAAAATTGATGAGACTGACTATCAACTTCATTTACGCAGATAGCCTTAATGAGAAGCGGAAACTAAAAAAACAAAAGTGTGATCAACATCAAATTAATGATTTCACTTAATATTTGAGTGGTATTTACATCTCTTTATTGGATTGTGAGAAATCATTCTCAAGGTAAATCCAAACATAAGTTGTAAATACATTTGGGTTGCGCAGAATTAGCACTCCACAACATAGAAAATGTTGAAAGGGAAAGAAGCTTGTCATTCCGGTCTGTGGGGCCTAACCCTGGGGCTTTACATACGAATGCCTCCATCCACTTCTAAAACCCTGCCAGTAAAGTAATCACTCTCAATAATGTATTTTACTGCATGCGCGATTTCGCTTGTTTCGCCCATCCTGCCAACTGGGATCATCTTTTCTAATCGCTCTATGGCTTCGGGTTTCATTTGCTCTGCCATCGCGGTGTGTACTACACCTGGTGCAACCGCCGCCGCGCGAATACCGTATCTTGCGAGCTCACGGGCCCATGTTGTCGCCATGGTCGCGACCGCCGCTTTAGATGCAGAATAATTGGTTTGTCCGATATTCCCTGCTCTCGCAACACTAGAAATATTGATGATAACGCCTTGGGAGCCACTCTCAATCATCTTGACGGCAGCTTCACGCCCACACAAAAATGTTCCTGTCACGTTAACGTTCATGACCAAATTGAATTGATCCAAAGACATCTTACTGATCACGCCATCTTTTGCTTTTACAAGTAACCCATCTCTTAACACGCCAGCGTTATTGACTAACCCATTGAGTTGACCAAAATCTTGGATAATCGCTTCAAACGTGGTTTCAACATCGATTTCGTTGGTGACATCCACTTGATATGTCAACGCTTTCGCACTCAGCATTCGACACTGCTCTTGTGTTTCCATTAAGCCACTGGCGTTTACATCCAATAACGCTAAATCAGCGCCAGCTTGAGCAAGGGTAATGGCCATCATTTGCCCAAGCCCCTGCCCTGCTCCTGTAATGGCAATAACACTACTTTTTATGTCCATATTGGTGCACTCCATAGCTCGTAATGTTCTCTATCTCAACCAGTCTAAGTTGGCCGAAATGATGCGCGTTTTAGGTCACCATCTCGGGCTGGTTTGTCACAAAACTCAGTCTAGCCTTTCTTACTCTTGTATAACTCAAATAAGCTTGAGAAATCGAGCTCGCCGTGGCCGCTCGCGTTGTGGAAAGAATATAAGTTGCGCGCTAACGACCCCATCGGAACCGAAGAATGTGTTTGTAACGCCGCATCTAACCCCAAGCCGAGATCTTTTAGCATGAGTTTGCTCATAAAGCCCGGTTGGTAATCGTGACTGGCTGGCGCACTGTCCATCACGCCTGGGCAAGGATTGTAAAGCTCCAATGCCCAATTTCGGCCAGAGCTTTGCAGCATGATGTTTGATAGCACTTTTGGATCGAGTCCATGATCGATACCTAGGTTTAATGCCTCGCACGTACCAGACATTAAAATGCCGAGCATGAGGTTGTTACAGATTTTCGCCATTTGACCATCGCCTGCTTTGCCAGCATGGAAAACATTTTTTCCCATATACTGCAAAATCGCATTGGCTTTAGAAAACGCTTGATCCGAACCACCAACAATAAAGGTTAATGTCGCCGCTTTAGCGCCAGCAACGCCCCCCGAAACGGGTGCGTCGACAAACAACACGCGTTTATTTGCCGCTTCATTGGCGACTAATCGCGCGGAGTCCGGATCAATGGTTGAACAATCAATCATCAAGGTACTTGGCGAGACAAGATTGAGGACACCTACGCCACCGTGTAAGTCACCAAGATACACGGAACGAACGTAAGACCCTGCTGGTAGCATCGTGATGACTGTGCTAGCACCATCTACTACCTCTTCGATAGAGCTCGCCACCACCGCACCAAAAGGTACTAGTTGCTTTGCGGCTTCGCTATCGACATCGAATACTTGCACGTTAAATCCAGACGCGAGTAAGTTTTGCGCCATAGGATGCCCCATTCTTCCTAAACCGATAAATGCGATGGTACTCATGATCATTCTCCTTATTGACCTAGTGTTTGTTCACCCAAATTAGCAAGCGGATGCTCGTTATCTGACCAAAGAGAGGTAAACAAAGTATCGATAACATCTTCATCGACTTCACTGACACTGTTAAATATCCAGCTCGGCTCGCCATCCCGGTCAATGAGCCGAGAACGGACGCCCTCTTTAAACTCACCTAATAAGGCACTGCGAACCGACAAACTCAACTCTAAACGGAAGCAATCTGCAAGCGGTAAGCTGTGGTACTCTTTCACTTGTCTAAAGCAAATATGCGCGGTGATCGGACTGCCCGATGCGAACGTTTGTTTCGCGTTTTCTATCCACTGACTGTTCCCGTCGATAGCCATGATTCGCTGTGCTATCGTATTAAGATCAAAGCCTTTGCACGCTTCCTCTATCTGATCTAAGTATGGACAAATTTGCGTGGTTGGTTTGCTATCAATAACCTGTTCTTCCATTAATTGTAGTAGCGCAGTTACCAACTCTTTCGCATCTTCTTTCCCCCACTGGAGCCGCTTTAGCTCATCCAGTAAGGTGGGATACTGCTCTTCCAACAGTAACCAATCGGCCAAACCAATAGTGACAGCGTCACTTGAGTTCACCATGGAACCTGTCAATCCGAGGAATAAACCCACTTGCGGATCTATCTGGCTTAAAAACCACGTACCTCCCACATCAGGATACAGTCCAATATTGATTTCTGGCATAGCAAGGCGTGATGTTGTTGTCACAACTTTATGGCTGGTTCCCATAAAAAGCCCCATCCCACCACCCATTACAATACCTTCTCCCCAACCGATAATAGGCTTGTTGTAAGTGTGAATGAGATAGTCACACTCATACTCCAACGAGAAATAGTCCGTACAGAACTCTACGATTTTTTCTTTACTCTCGTTATGCATGACGTGATACATAGCTCGAACATCGCCACCAGCACAGAATGCTTTTTCTCCAGCGCCAGTGAGTACCACACAAGTCACATGCGGATCGTCTTGCCACTTGATAAGCTGATCGTTAAGTTGGACTAACATGTCATACGTCAATGCATTCAATGAAGCGGTGTTGTCTAACGTTGCGATACCAATGCGGTGCACGCCATCTAAGCACTCTATTTCACTGATGGTTACCATCCCTGCCATGTGGCCTCCTATCGGTTTTTCCATTGCGGTGGGCGTTTTTCTAAAAAGGCGCGAACACCCTCAACTTGATCTTCCGTATCAAAAAGATTCAAAAACAACTCTCGCTCTTTCATGAAGCCGTGCTTAAGTGGCGCAGAGCGCATATTTTGAATGAGCGCCTTACATGCGGCGACAGAAGATGGCGACTGGTTCGCAACAGATTCAGCAAGCTCTAGCGCTTTACTTAAAGCTTCGCCTTTGGGAACCAACTCCTCAACTAGGCCTAGTTCTTTTGCTTTGTCAGCGCTGACTTGCTCTCCACATAAAATGATGCGCTTTGCCCAGCCTTCCCCCACTAACGCTGTGAGGTTTTGGGTACCACCAGCACAGGGCAAAAGTCCGACTTTGGCTTCTGGTAAAGCAAGTACCGCTTGCTCTTCAACGACTCGAATGTCACAAGCTAATGCCACTTCTAACCCTCCGCCCATGGCGTAACCATTAATGGCGGCAATGGAAACACCACGGAATTCCGAGAGCGTTTCAAAGGCTTCACCAAAGCATCGCGCCATGTCTAACGCAACCGCTTTGTCACCATCAGAAAATAGCTTGAGATCCGCACCAGCAGAGAAAAACTTTTCTCCACTGCCGGTTAAAACCAGTGCGTAGACCTGCTTATCATTGTTAAGTGTGAGTATCAGCGACTTCAGTACCTTGAGGCTCTCTGCTGTCCACGTATTGGCTGGCGGGTTGTTCATCGTCACCACCGCAACGTGATTAGTGATCGTATGTTGAATGGCTTCTTGTGTTAATGGCATATCTGAATCCTTTCTCAATGAGCAAATCCAATACTTCGCTACAGCAAGGCCGATTCCTCAGAGAGCAAACGGCGCGCGATGATCAAGCGCATGATTTCGTTTGTCCCCTCCAGAATTTGATGCACACGCACATCTCTGAAATGACGCTCCATTGGATACTCTTTGATGTAGCCATAGCCGCCATAAAGCTGCAGCGCTTGGTCGCAAACCTGAAAGCCCACATCGGTTGCGAACCGTTTTGCCATTGCGCAATAAGCCGTGGCACCGGGGTCATTTCGGTCGAGTTTACTGGCGGCATAGCGCACTAACTGCCGAGCAGCCACTAGATCTGTCGCCATGTCTGCTAATTTGAATTGTAAGGCTTGAAACTGCGCAAGCGACTTGCCGAACTGCTTACGTTCTTGAATGTACCGTGCCGCCTGATTAAGGGCCTGTTGAGCCGTACCGACGGAACAGGTCGCAATATTTATACGCCCTCCATCAAGCCCTTTCATCGCAAAGACAAAACCTTGCCCTTCTTCGCCCAGTAAATGGCTAGCTGGAATAACGACATTTTCAAAAGTAACCGCTCGTGTTGGTTGGCTGTTCCAACCCATTTTGGGTTCTTTGCGCCCATAGCTGATACCATCTGCGTGAGCAGGAACAACAAATGCAGACACGCCTTTGGCACCCGCTTCTCCGGTTCTCGCCATCACGACCAAAACATCTGTCTCTCCCGCGCCAGAGATAAAGGTTTTGCCGCCGTTGATGACATACTTATCTCCCTTTTTTGTAGCGGAAGTGGTCAGTGCAGCGGCGTCTGATCCTGCGTTGGGTTCGGTTAAGCAATAGGAGCCTAACCACTCCCCCGTAACTAATTTCGGACAGAACTGCGTTTTGGCTTCATCGGTAGCAAAACTGGCTATCATCCAACTCACCATATTGTGGATAGTCATGAAAGCGGTCGTCGACGTACAGCCCATTGAGAGTTGTTCAAAGATAATTGACGCATCCAAACGGCTTAACCCTAAGCCGCCATGTTCTTCTGGTGTGTAGAGACTGAGAAACCCCAGTTCCCCCGCCTCTCTCAATACGTCCTTGGGGAAGATCTGCTTTTCATCCCATTCCGCCGCCATCGGTGCTAAACGCTCATCGGCAAATTGTTGAGCGGTATCGGCAAATGCACGTTGATCTTCATTAAGTTCAAAGTCCATAAAAGCTCCTTTTATTCACTCAGCGCAGTTGGATGGTCAGATTGGGCCCCGTCGGAATATCGTCATCAAACCAACGTGCCGTCACCGTTTTAGTCTCGGTATAAAAACGTACCGCTTGTTTACCATACGCATGTAAATCACCATAGAAACTGCCTCTCCAACCAGTAAAGGAGAAAAATGGTAAAGGAACTGGAATAGGCACATTGATCCCAACCTGACCGACTTGAATGTCATGCTGATATTTTCTCGCAGCAGCGCCATTAGCGGTAAATATAGAAGTTCCGTTGCCGTAAGGGTTGCGATTCACTAACTCAATAGCTTCTTGCAACGTTTCGACTTCCATACAAACTAAGACAGGGCCAAATATCTCTTGCGTGTAAATCGACATGTTCGCTGTTACACCGCTAAACAAGGTTGGGCCAATCCAGTTTCCATCGGGAAAGCCTTCCACTTCACACTGACTGCCATCGAGTTCACACACTGCGCCTTGTTGTTTGCCATCTTCAATTAGGTCCAATACGCGTTGTTTAGCTTGCTCACTGATCAGTGGGCCATAAGCAGCTTGCTCATCGTCCCAAGGCCCTGGGTGTACTTTCGCCATTGCCTGTTTGAGGTCTGTAATCCATTGTTTTGAATCGCCGACAAATACCGCAACAGAAATTGCCATACAACGCTGCCCCGCAGCCCCTACGGAGGCTCCGATTAGGTTATTCACCACTTGATCTTTGTTTGCATCAGGCATGATCACCATGTGATTCTTTGCACCAGCAAAAGCTTGAACCCGTTTAAAATGTTTAGTCCCTGTGGTGTAGATATAACGGGCAACGGGAACCGAGCCAACAAATGACACCGCTCGAATATCAGGATGAGCCAGAAGAAAGTCGACTTGCTCTTTGCGGCCATGAACGATCTGCAACACTCCTTTCGGCGCGCCAGCTTGCTCAAATAATTCAGCTAAACGAATAGAGGTCAATGGCACTTGTTCGGAGGGTTTAAGCACAAATGTATTGCCCGCAGCGATAGCGATTGGGAACATCCACAACGGAATCATGGCAGGAAAGTTAAATGGCGTAATGCCGCAACAAACACCTAGGGGCTGAATCATTGAGTAACTATCAATATCCGTGGCAACGTTTTCGACGGTTTCGCCCATCATGTTGCTAGCAATGTTTGCCGCCTGCTCAACCACCTCGATACCACGCCACACATCGCCTTTAGCATCCGCTAAAATCTTACCCGTTTCATGAGAAAGCAGTGTGGCAAGCTCATCATGATGCTCTTTGAGCAAGTGCTGATAACGAAGCATGACTCTGGCACGCTCGGATACTGCCACTTCCTTCCAGGATTGGAATGTCTCTTTCGCATTATCAATGGCAGCTTCCATCTCGTGCTCTGTGGAACATGGAACGTACGCAATGACATCATTAGTGGCAGGATTGGTTACCTCAACCCAATCCGATGTTTGAGATTCACGAAACTCGCCACCAATAAACAAGGGAACCAAACGAGTCATCATTTACTCCTTTCTGATTTCAATTAAAGCGGTATTTCAATGCCTATCGCCGTGGCTTCTCCACCACCGATACAAAGTGACGCAACACCCCGCATCACTTTTTTGGCTTCGAGATCACCATTGGTGCCTAGCGCTTGTAGCTGACGCAAACTGTGAATCAATGTCACCAGAATTCGTGCGCCACTAGCCCCTATCGGATGCCCAAGTGCACAGGCTCCACCTTTAATATTTACTTTGCTCGTATCAAGCCCAAGTTCCGCCACCGCTATTTGTGTCACAACGGCAAAGGCTTCATTGATTTCCCACAGGTCCACTTCATAAATTGACCAATCTAGCTGGAACAGCAGTTGCTCAATTGCGTAGACGGGTGCCAAAGTAAATTCTGCAGGTTTTCTGGCATGTGTAGAGTGCGCCTTGATGATCGCAAGTGGTTTAAGCCCCTGATGACGCGCAGTGTCTTCATCCATAAGCACAAGAGCCGCCGCGCCATCTGAAATGGCACTCGAATTAGCAGCGGTCACCGTACCTTTTTCATCGAATGCAGGTTTGAGTTGAGGAATTTTACCAAGGTCAATCGAGCGTGGGTGCTCATCGTAGTCCAGCACCGCTTGTTCTGACTTGGTATTGAGTGAAACCGGCGAAAGTTCATCGGCAAACAAGCCTCGCTCTTGAGCTTCCAACGCACGTTTTGCCGACATCACGGCCCATTCATCCATTTGCTCTCTGGTGAACTTAAGCCTGTCAGCGACTTGCTGAGCATAAACACCCATTAAGTGCCCTTCGTAAGCATCTTGTAGCCCATCGAGAAACATGTGGTCATACGTAGACTGGTGCCCCATACGCATTCCCTTTCTCGCCTCCCTCAGCAAATACGGCGCATTGGTCATACTTTCCATACCACCAGCAATGGCAGAGCGAATCGTTCCAGCTTTAATGAGATCGTGCGCTAACATGACGCTCTTCATGCCAGAGCCACACACTTTGTTAATGGTGGTGCACCCTACGCCCAAAGGAAGATCTGCCCCCATAGATGCTTGCCTAGCAGGAGCTTGTCCACACCCTGCTGGAAGCACACATCCCATGAACACTTCATCCACCGAAGTCACATTCACTTCGTGCATTGCCGCCTTGATCGCCAGTGCGCCTAATTGAGGAGCAGAGTAAGTTTGCAACTTGCCTTGAAAGCGCCCAATTGGCGTTCTTTTCGCGCTGACAATCCAGATGTCTTTTCCCATGATTCGCATTCCCTTAAGGTATATGTGAACACTTGGCAGACTGATGACACCCTACATAGAATTACTCACCAAGCGCCACACCAGCCTTTATCGCCTTTTTCACTAACAAACTTTCATTCCGCGATTTCTTGACGTTTACGTAAGCATAGCACTAGCCTTTACAATGAGATGAAAAAACACACCAAGCAGACGTTTATATTTCAAAGTTGATGTTCGGCCTTCCCATTTAAGGTTCGATTTCCAGAAACTGGATTTTTATTCGAGGTAAGTATGTTATGGAAAAATACAAGATCAGTGACCTCGCCAAGGAGTTTGATATTACTACTCGCAGTATCCGGTTTTATGAAGACGTGGGTCTGATTGAACCAGAGCGAAAAGGCAATATGCGCGTTTATCAACGCAGGGATAGAATTCGCCTCAAACTGATTTTAAGAGGGAAACGACTCGGTTTTTCGTTGGCAGAAATTCGTGAACTTTTCGAGCTCTACGACATGCAACAAACCGAAGGACAGTTATTGAAAATGCTCAATATCATTGAAGAGAAACAAGCCGTCCTACAGCAACAACTCAACGACATCAGCGTCGTTATGGCAGAGTTGAATGCCGCTAAGGAGCGTTGTATTCAAACACTCAAAAGCAAGCAGACATAAACGCTATACTCAATTAGCAACACCGCTACAGGCTTTTCCACCTTACCTCTGATACCGGGAGACGTTATGAAAAGCACTTATACCCCACTCAATTTCGGACTTGGTGATACCATCGATATGCTCCGAGAACACGTTAATGCCTTTGCTACGGAACATATTGCGCCCATCGCCGCTGAGATAGACCGCGATAACCAGTTCCCGAATCATTTATGGCCTTTGTTGGGAGAAATGGGGTTGCTTGGTGTGACCGTCGATGAAGAGCTTGGTGGTGCAGGCATGGGATACCTCGCTCATGTTGTTGCCATGGAAGAAATCAGCCGTGCCTCTGCGTCTGTCGCTTTAAGCTACGGAGCTCATTCTAACCTGTGCGTCAACCAAATCTTTCGTAACGGCACGCCTTCTCAACGCGAAAAATACCTTCCAAAACTCATTGATGGTACGCACGTTGGCGCCCTAGCGGTGAGTGAGCCCAATGCCGGTTCAGACGTGATAAGCATGCAACTGAAAGCGGAGAACAAGGGCGACCATTTTGTACTGAATGGCAACAAAATGTGGATAACAAACGGGCCCGATGCTGACGTAGTGGTGCTTTACGCTAAAACAGATGTCAGCGCAGGTTCACGTGGCATTACCGCATTCATTATTGAACGTAACTTCGCAGGTTTCACTCATGCTCAAAAGCTGGACAAGCTAGGCATGAGAGGCTCGAATACTTGCGAACTTGTATTTAACCATTGCGTAGTGCCAAAAGAGAATATTCTTGGCGAGTTGAATCAAGGCGTCGAGGTGTTAATGAGTGGGCTGGATTACGAGCGCGTCGTCCTCGCTGCCGGACCACTCGGGATAATGCAAGCTTGCATGGACATTGTGGTCCCGTACGTACATGAACGAGAGCAGTTTGGAAAACCCATTGGCGAGTTTCAGTTAGTTCAGGGCAAGATCGCCGATATGTACTCTCGAATGAGTGCAGCAAAAGCGTATGTATATACCGTCGCAGCGGCTTGTGATCGAGGTAACGCTACACGCAAAGACGCCGCTGGCGCGATTTTGTACAGTGCAGAACTCGCCACACAAATGGCACTCGATGCAATCCAGTTGCTCGGTGGGAATGGCTACATCAATGAATACCCTGCTGGTCGTTTGCTACGTGATGCAAAGCTTTATGAAATCGGCGCGGGTACCTCTGAGATTCGCCGCATGTTAATAGGCCGAGAGCTGTTCGAAGAATCTCGCTAACGGAACATACGACAAGGAAGTCATTATGGCCATTATCAAAAGTAAAACTAAGCCAACTGACGAGTTATTTCTTTCCAATAAAGCTGCGATGGAAACGTTGGTCACTCAACTTAATCAACACATCGAGACCATCAAACAGGGCGGCGGTGAAAAAGCCATTCAGCACCAGAGGCAAAAAGGAAAACTCCCCGCCCGAGAACGCATCGCGCGCTTGCTTGATGACAACACTGACTTTCTTGAAATCAGCCAGTTTGCCGCCTGGCAAGTGTATGACGAAGCGATCCCCTGCGCTGGCGTTATCGCCGGCATTGGTATCATAGAGGGGATTCAATGCATGGTCATCGCCAACGATGCTTCGGTAAAAGGCGGAACCTACTACCCACTCACGGTAAAAAAACACCTTAGAGCGCAAGAGATTGCCCAACGTTGCCAACTCCCCTGCGTGTACTTGGTGGACTCCGGTGGCGCAAATCTCCCTCATCAGTCCGACGTCTTCCCCGACAAAGAACACTTTGGTCGCATTTTCTTTAACCAAGCGAGAATGTCGGCGAAAGGCATCCCCCAAGTTGCTGTTGTGATGGGGCTTTGCACTGCTGGAGGCGCGTACGTTCCTGCCATGGCGGATGTGTCCATTATGGTTAAAGAGCAAGGCACCATTTTTTTGGCGGGGCCACCTTTGGTGAAAGCGGCCACTGGCGAAGTCGTGACGGGTGAAGAGCTCGGCGGTGCAGACGTGCATTGTCGAAAATCTGGTGTCGCAGATTATTACGCTGAAAATGATGAACATGCCCTAATGCTTGCGAGAGAAGCCATTGCCAATGCCAATAGAACAAGACCTGTTAAGCCAGAAAACACCGTACTTCCTCCCCGCTACGACGCAGAAGAAATCTACGGAATCGTGAATGCCAACTTACGACTGTCATTCGACGTTCGAGAAATTATTGCCCGCATCGTCGATGATTCTGATTTCGACGAATTCAAAGCCTTGTATGGCAGAACGCTAGTGTGTGGCTTCGCTCGTATTCAAGGACACTTGATTGGTATTGTGGCAAACAACGGTATCTTGTTTTCTGAATCGGCACAAAAAGGCGCGCACTTTATTGAGCTGTGCGCCAAACGGAAAACACCGCTTCTCTTTCTCCAAAACATTACCGGCTTTATGGTCGGAAAAAAGGTTGAAGAAGAAGGCATCGCAAAACATGGCGCCAAGCTAGTGATGGCCGTCGCTTGTGCTGACGTGCCGAAGTTTACCGTGATCATCGGTGGATCGTACGGCGCTGGTAATTACGGCATGTGCGGCCGAGCGTATGATCCAACCATGATGTGGATGTGGCCGAACGCGCGTATTTCTGTGATGGGCGGAGAACAAGCAGCAGGCGTTTTAACACAAGTTCGAAAAGACGCGAAGGAACGTCAGGGGGAAGCGTGGTCAGAGCAAGAAGAGCACATTTTTAGAGAATCGATCATAGACTTGTATGAAACACAAGGACATCCCTATTTTGCGAGTGCTCGGCTATGGGATGACGGAATTATTGACCCTAAAAAAACGCGTCAGGTGTTGAGTCAAGCGTTAACGGCAGCATTAAATGCCCCCATTCCTGATAGCGAGTTTGGCGTCTTCAGAATGTAAACATCCAAAGATGAATTAAGGAAGTTAGTATGCAGGAAATGCAACCAAGCATTATTCCCAACGCCCAAAGGCAAGATGATGTTCTTTGGCATGTCGATGATAATGGCGTAGCGACCATTACCCTAAACAGAACAGCCAAACACAATGCTTTTGACGCTTGTACGATCGACTTGCTGATCCACCGCCTAGATTATCTCGCTTTACGAACGGATGTGCGGTGCTTGGTATTAAGAAGTAACGGTAAGCATTTTTCATCCGGGGCCGATTTGAATTGGATGCAGTCGATGGCCGAAAGCACGAGGCAAGATAACTTCGTTGATGCCCAAAACTTGGCAAGACTCATGGAAACATTAGATTCGTTCCCTCAACCCACCATCGCAGTTGTTCAAGGTTCCGCTTATGGTGGTGCTTTAGGGTTGATTTGTTGTAGTGATATCGCCATCGCAAGCCAAAGTGCCAACTTTTGCTTAAGTGAAGTTAGGCTTGGTTTAGTTCCAGCAACCATTGCGCCTTACGTCATGCGCGCGATGGGGAATAGACAAGCTAGACGCTATATCTTAAGTGGTGAAGTCATTTCAGCCGAAGATGCCGAACGGTTTGGTATTGTGCACGAAGTGAAAGAAGCCAAACAGCTTGAAAATGCGGTCGATAGCGTAATCAAGACGTTGCTACTTAATAGCCCAGATGCGATGCGTAAAGCGAAAACGCTCTGCCATCAATGTCATCAAAACCCCATCGATCAACAACTGATTCACTATACTAGCAAGCTCATTGCGGACATTAGAGTATCACCCCAAGGTCAAGATGGGCTGCAAGCGTTTCTTGAAAAACGTAGCCCAAGTTGGGTCACCAAGTCACAGGACAAGTAATGCTACCTTCCAAAGTAAAGATTGTCGAAGTAGGTCCTAGAGATGGGTTGCAAAATGAACCTCCTGTTGCGACCCAGACTAAAATCCGGCTGATCAACTTACTCTCTGATACTGGGTTAACGCATATTGAGGCGGGCTCTTTTGTTTCGCCCAAATGGGTGCCACAAATGGCGGACTCAACAGAGGTCATGAAAGCAATAACAAGGCGAAATCATGTTACTTATTCTGCCCTGACACCAAACCTAAAAGGCTTCGAACAAGCCTTGGAGGCTGGTGCCAATCAGGTCGCGATTTTCACTTCATCATCAGAAGGATTCTGCCAACACAATATCAATTGCTCGATTGCAGAAAGCCTAACTCGCTTCGAACCTGTAATGCGATTAGCCACCAAACACGGCATCCCTGTTCGTGGCTATCTATCCTGCGTTGCCGACTGCCCTTACGATGGCCCGACAGCCCCTAAACAAGTGGCGAGCGTGGTCAAATCACTCATCGATTTAGGGTGTTATGAGGTGTCTCTAGGCGACACAATCGGTACAGGCACGCCAAACCGTATCGCTGCTATGCTGGAAGCCGTCATGTTGGTTGCACCTCTTCCCCAGCTTGCTGTCCATTTCCACGACACATGGGGACAAGCTCTCACCAACATTTATCAGGCATTGAGTATGGGCATCAATACCATCGACAGTAGTGTAGCTGGGCTGGGTGGATGCCCATACGCTCATGGCGCATCAGGAAATGTCGCAACGGAGGATGTACTGTATTTATGCCAAGGGTTAGGAATAGAAACGGGGATCGACTTAGAGCTACTGGCTAAAGCTGGCTGGATGATCAGCGAAGAGCTGGGTCGGCAGCCTACATCAAAAGTGTCATTAGCATTGCGTAACCGCGTATTATCACTTTCGTAGAAGGCCATCCGGCACCTCAAATTCTCCCAACCCAAGTTAATTTGCTCTACTTTCGGGTAGGGAAGCGAAACCGCCCGCCAGTACGATAAATAATTAGAGAAAATAAGATAAGCACACAACCTACTAGTTTATTTGCCGTTAGTACTTCGCCATACCACAGCACGCTCAGAATAACCGTCCAAACTGGTTCTAATATCATAATTAGAGCAGCGTTACCTGCCTGAACAAATTTTTGCCCCATGGTTTGCATTACGTAACGCAAGCTCGTCGCTAATAAGGTACTCAACGCAAACCACCACCAAATAGAGGAGTCCACCTCTACCGGGAAAGATTCCATAAAAAATGAAACCAACAAACCTAAACAACCTGCTGAAAAAAGTTGCACGCAAGTAAGCAGCAGCACAGGTAGTTTTTGAGAGTATTTGCTGTTCACATTAAAATGAAGCGCCAAAACCAGTGCTGCACCAAGAAACCACAATTGACTGGCCGATTGTTTCCAGCCACCAACTAAAGAAAGACAAGCAAGACCTAATACAGCGATAGGCAAAGAAAGCCAGAAAATTCGTTGTGGTCGTTGACGAAACATAACCCATGCAACAATCGGCACAAACAGCATGGAAAGGCTCATGATAAATGCGCCTTCCCCGAGAGTATCACTGATAGAAATAGCGTAAATCCATGTCATAACGGCACTGCCTAACAGGAGCCCGACACCACCAGCAGAAAGCACATCTTTTAAGTTTGCTTTCAGCAAAGGTCGGTAACATAGAGGCAGTAAGCAGAGCGAAGCGATAGTAAATCGCGCCCCAATAAAGCCAAAAGGTGGTAAACCCTGTATTGTTTCCTTAGAGAATATCCAGCCAAGTGCCGCGATCATCGTCGTCGCAACCAGAATAACCGTCGCTTTGCGTTCTGAGTTAAACATAAGTACTCACAAAATATGGAACACACAATAGCGCAGCAAGAGAGTTTTACTGCGCTATTGTGTAAATTTGAAAGGGGTTTGTGTCGAGCGAAAAAGTGAAAGCCCGATCCTCTCCTGTATTGTTGTCACGCAGATTGAAGTTCTGCTGCTAGATACATTAAATGCAGGCAAAGTCTTAAGGCAAGCCTTTTCGCATACTAAATTACTTTAGCATTCTATACAGCAAGCAAACTGGCTAAAACCTGTACCGGGTGTCGAACTACCTCCCCTTCAAAACGCTTAACTTGACTGCGGCAGGAGTAGTATTGCGACTTCAACGCTCCTCAATACAGGTTGAATAAGGCGAATTGCTTTTTACCCATCGCCCCTACAATGAAAACTTATTGATTAACTACAACGAGCGGTTAAATTGCTCCACGGCCTCTACAACACGGCTAGCGCCATCTTGTATTTCATTCATCACATTGCCTGCTTTTTCAGAGAGCTCTAGCGTATCTAGTGCTTCTTTTTGGCATTTAGCGATCAGCTTAACTGCGTTATCTGTTCGCTGTAGGTTTTCACTGACCATTGTGACAATTTCATCGGTGGTTGCATTGGTTCTTGTAGCAAGCTGTCTGACTTCATCAGCAACAACGGCAAAACCTCTACCATGCTCACCCGCACGAGCCGCTTCTATCGCCGCATTTAACGCCAACAAGTTAGTTTGGTCAGCGATACCACTGATGCTATTTACCAACTCGCTAATACGCGATGAGTGCGCTTTAAGCTCGTCAATCGCGGTGTTCGCTTGCTGCATTTGCTCGGAAAGTATCTGCATCTTTTCTAACGTTGAGCCTATAACCTCTTGCCCTTGCAGGGTTTGTGTTCCAGTTTCTTGGGAGATTTCATTCGCCAATTGCGCAGCCTGGGCCATTTTCTGTTCCTGCATTACCTGCTGGGTAATATCTGTCGCGAACTTAACGACCTTATAGAGCTCTCCTCTGTCGTTATGGATTGGGTTATATGAAGCCTCTAACCACACCTCTTCACCATAACGGTTAACTCGTTTGAATCGCTCTGATGAAAATTGCCCTTTTGCTAAACGTTGCCAAAACTCACGGTAAGCTTGAGAGCTCGACTCTTCCTGATCACAAAACATGCGATGATGCTTCCCTAGAATCTGATCAAGCGTATAACCCATTGTGTTTAGGAAATTATCGTTGGCTTTTAAAACATGGCCATCTAATGTGAACTCAATCACCGCCATAGAACGACTTAATGCATTTAGCATGTCCTCTTGCTCACGAGATGATTTGATCGTTCGCGTAAGTTCAGAAGCAAAAACAAAAAAGCTTTCTACTTCTCTGTGCTCATTTAAAACAGGCTGGATAATCGTTCTTAACCATGCTTCCTCACCATTACCTTTCTGTACTTGCAATGCCCCATTCCAGAACACTTTATCTTGGACGGCTTTCTTCATTCGATGAAAGTGATCTGTATTGCGCGAATTTGACGGTACCAATTCAGTAATTGATTTCGTTAAGATCTCATCATCATTTAAGAAAAGTTCTTGCTGTAGCTTAGTATTTGTAGAAGTAATGATACCTTTACTATCCAATGTTAAGCGGATCATCTCTTCATCTAAACTGGTTTGGATTTGCTGCAGGATTTGCAACTCCTGCTTTAATCGTTGATTTTCTTGTTGAAGCGACTTATTAAAAAACATGACTTTCTCTCATTTGACCGACCTTCGGATTAGTCAAAGGTTTATTATTTGTATACCGAATAAACTGCAAGCGGCAAAATCGTTTGGTTGCATATTCAAACGCGATTTCTATTTCTTATCAAAGGACCCCGCAGGGAATACGGCGATTTTTTCTCCAGTGTAACCTAAGCGCAGTATACTGAAATTTCTTCAGCACCCAAGTTGTTTATATAATTATCAATATTAAAGCTCTTTATCGCCAATTTGAGGTTTGTATTTGTGGATATACTTATATGGAGAAGTGGTGTGTTCAGATCAATAAGCCTTTTCATTTAAAAAAAGGGCCTTGACTTAGTTCCAATAATTTTCGCCGTTTTACCGCTTTTCCACCCGACTTTTGAGCGATTACCCACTCCTTATTCGCTTGTATTTCTATTAACAACGCACGGAGGAACCAGCAACAAGCGCATCGATTTGCCCAGTATCAATACGTTGTGGTATCCGCTCATTCAGTTTGCCGTGAAGGTGATGAATCACCACCTCACCAGTCGACTCGTCACGATCAGAAATGAGGCAATGAGGTAATGAGGTAATGAGGTAATAACGCATGACACCAGAGATTACATTATGTGTCCAACATTGTGCCCACTCCTAAGTTTCATAACTTCCTTCCCTCGGACGCTTCTATCTCTCACCACAGCAACTATGCTTTAAACGACATGTATTCAATTGTCTAGCTTCAACATATGAAGGTTAAGTGAACATAAACAAGCGAAGGAAACAGGGCCATGGAAGTCGATAAAAATGATAAGTTAACAAAAAAATTACAGATAGTGATTCATTGGTCTGTAAGAGTATTGTCGATAGTTATGTTGTTTGTAATCGTCATGGGTGTGATAGATGTTGCATGGACGATATATCAAAAACTTATCACGCCACCTAAACTCATTCTGACGATTTCAGATATGCTAGCCACTTTTGGTGCTTTTATGGCCGTTTTAATTGCTATTGAAATTTTCATCAATATAACTATTTACCTGAGAGAAAATGTTATTCATGTAAAAATCGTCATGGCCACCGCGCTGATGGCAATCTCCCGAAAGGTCATTATTATAGACTTTGAAACCTTGTCTCCAATGTACCTGATTGGAATTGCGGCTGTAGTTCTTAGTATGAGTCTTGGTTACTGGCTGATCCATAAACTGCCCAATAAGAGCCATACTGAATAAACTTCTCAGCCTCCCGAATTTTCAGATACTCTCAAGGCATGAAAAAGTCTTGTCTTGGCACGTTGGAAGCTAATAAATTCCTCCATGCTAGACTCTATATACTGCGAGACTACAAGATTATAGAGTAGTGCCTAGGCGGAGAAATTATCGATATTATTTTCTAGCAGCTAATGTTTGAGTATTGGCACAGCTCAATGGGGCAAGTGTTGCTCCAGTTCCCCATCTGATTTATACCCTCAACATCTATGTATTTTAATTTCAACTTTTCCGTGATCCTCTTAAACAAGGTCGTCACGAATAGCCTGAAGGATTACATCCGGCTAAAAGTAACCGCCAGAAAAGTGATTGTCAGGTGGTCGGTCATCTCGCCGTAAAATTAGCTCTTAACGCATACCTTCAGCTCAGTTTGCGAAAAAGCCTTAAAGGTCAAAGTAACTTTCAATCCCATTCAGAGTGTTGGTCGTGGCCACAGCGGCTAATATCAACCCCATGATCCGACTTACAGCACTAGCTCCTGTATTCCCAATAATCCTGTGTATGCCGCTGGCCATTAATAGCAAGATATAAACAACCAATAGTACCAGCAGCATCATAGCCACTGTCTGGACTTGCTCCCAAATATTAAACCGCACGTTCTCTGTGAGTAAAACGGCGGCTAATATTGCGCCAGGGCTAGCAATTGATGGAATGGCTAGAGGAAAAACTGCTGTATCATGATGACTATTGAGCGTTCTGATTTCTTCTGCTGGTTTACTCTCACCAAATATCATAGTCAAAGCAAACAAGAACAATACGATACCGCCCGAGATTTGAAACGCAGACAAGGGAATACGCATTGCTGTAAGTATGATTTCACCAGCAACAACAAAAAACAGTAGGATAGCAGCGGAGAATAGAGTCGCAAAAAGAGCGACCTTACGCTTTGCCACTTCTTCATAGCTTTTTGTGGCTGCGATAAAAACGGGCACAGTACCTATGGGATCGATGACAGCAAAGAAAAAGATAAAAGTTGCCACAAAGTCAATCATGCTACTTTCTCCAGTACCAATTTAGCTTTAAGGATAGAAGATCAGCTTGAAGTAGCAGAGAAAATGTTTGACGCTAACATAGCGAGAGCTCATTCAGAAAAACAAAAATGGTGCGTTATTTACAATACAGAACTTACTTCTATCCTATCGATAACTATTAATATCTCAAAGGTAATGACTACCATACCTAACGGTAGTCGCCATCGCTTTAGACTTCTCAGAGAACATCAAAAAAACAAGTGAACGAGAAGAATATCGACGTCATAAGATAGTGAGGCTTTAGTGTTTATACCAGTGCTCTTTTGACTCCATTTGAGCTTTTACTTCTGCACTATATTCAGCAGTAGGTCGTGCCAATAACCTTGGAATGCCGATAGGTTCTCCGGACTCTAAACAATAGCCATACTCCCCTGCGCGCAAGCGAGCCAACGATCGTTGAATCTTAGGTAACAGCTTTTGCTCTCTATCTATGATTCTTAATGCGATTGCAGATTGCTCCTCACTGGACGCCCTATCGCTTTCGTCACTGAATTCCATTGGCGCAATCATCTCTTCTTTCGCGCGTTCAATATGCGCTAACGTCAATTCATAAAGCTCAAATAATCGGTTTTCAAAAAACGCGAGCTGAGCTTCATTCATATAATCCGCCTCGGGCGCTGCAAGAATTTCTTCTTCTGTCATGACATGCTTTTTCTCTTCGTTCATAGAACCTCCACACCGAGATAAGAGTTCGATCTCTAAATTCCGGACATCTGAACCTGTGCAACTAAACGACAAATAAAGCCGCCAATAAGGTGCAGTGCTCGACACACTCACAAACTGCTTGATGCCAGAGTTAAGATCACCGACTATATTAATTGTTATATTATAACATTACACTATAAAGAGCATGAGCATGAACACCCAGAAACTCCCTGTTACGGTTTTGTCCGGCTTTCTAGGCGCAGGAAAAACAACCGTTTTAAGTCATATTCTTAACAATAGACAAGGCAGAAAAGTCGCGGTCATCGTCAACGACATGAGCGAAGTCAACATCGATGCAGCGACCGTTCAGAATGAAGTTTCTCTCAACCACAGTGAAGAAAAGTTGGTTGAAATGAGTAACGGTTGCATCTGTTGTACCCTGCGTGAAGATCTGCTTGAAGAAGTCACTAAACTCGCGCAAGAAGGCAGATTCGATTACTTAGTTATCGAGTCCACTGGCATCGCCGAGCCACTTCCCGTTGCAGAGACTTTTACGTTTGCTGATGAAAACGGGCTATCACTTTCAGACGTTGCACGTTTAGACACCATGGTTACGGTGGTTGATGCGATTAACTTTCTGCGTGATTACGATGAAGCTAAGTTCTTAACAGAGACAGCCGAATCATTAGGTGAAGACGATGAACGCAGCGTTGCTGACTTACTCGTTGATCAAGTAGAGTTCGCTGACGTTATCTTGATAAGTAAAACCGACCTTGCTGAGAAATCAGAAATCGAAAGGCTTCTTGCGATTCTTAAAACTCTTAATACATCGGCCACTATTCTTCCTATCTCGAATGGTGAAGTAGAACTTGATGCGGTACTCGACACACAAAGCTTCAGTTTTGAAAAGGCACAACAAGCCCCAGGTTGGTTGAAGGAAATGCGAGGCGAGCACATACCGGAAACCGAAGAATACGGCATTTCCAGCTTTGCCTATCATGCGAGACGCCCTTTCCATCCAGAGAAGTTTTACGACTTCCTCCACAATGCGAAAGATTACGGCAAACTGATTCGTTCCAAGGGTTACTTTTGGCTAGCAACCAGACCAGAGTTTGTCGGTCAATGGAGCCAAGCGGGAGGCATCGCACGTTATGGTGTTGCGGGTATGTTTTGGAAAGCGATTCCGAAGGAGGAATGGCCGACGGATCAAGATTACCTAGATGCTATAAACGACATTTGGCAAGAACCATACGGCGATATGCGACAAGAATTGGTGTTTATTGGTCAGGGATTAGAGCAAGAGAAATTGATTGCTCGTCTTAACGAATGCTTGTTAACAGAAGATGAGATAGAGCAAGGGCTCGACTATTGGTTATCTCTGGAAGACCCTTTCCCTGAATGGGAACAGTAAACGACTGAGATACAAAAAGCCTCCCACCATTCGGGAGGCTTTTTCGTTACACAGAGCCAATTTTGGTATACCGAGCCAATTCAGTAAGTCCGTTCTCGAAACAACCCGAGATTCAAACATGTAGCGAGGGAATCCTCACCAGTGCATTCAAACCGTCTTCTTCTGGCTCAACTTAGCTATTTTCTTTGGCCAAGGATCTTCAAATGTTGCCCCTTGTTGCCATTGCTCCAATTCCACATCCGTTAAAAAGCAGTTTTCCAGCGCATCAATAAACACATCGACTTCGTTTTCTTGCCCAATCACCGTTAAGCGACAACGACGATCACCAAAGCGGCTTTCAACGCTGTCTATCTTATCTTGTAGGATTTGACGATGTTCCTCTGTGAAGTTTTGCGATTCGTCATTGATTACCGAAGCGCGCCAAAAGCCTGTAATTTCAAGCCCCACATTGCCGTTTGCTTGGCTCCAAAGTAGTGAAACATCGTCTCGAGTTGGGAACCAAAAGAACCCCTTACTGCGGAACACACCTTTAGTTAAATACTGATGGCAGGTATTCCACAAACGCGCAGGATGAAAAGGTCGATCATCTTTGATCACTTTGGCGACAAGGCTTTGTTCGTCTTTATCAGAGAGATTCAACGGCTCATTCGCCGTCTCACGAAGTTCTGCGGTTAACTGCTCAACGAGGAAGAAATTGTAGTCTTGCTCACCTTTCAACATGCGGATATCTAAGTTTCCCCATGACGTTTTGATTATCTCGGTGTAAACATTAAGCGGGTGAATCGCCTGCGCGATGTTGCGAACGGTATTGTCGTCCACTTTGTCCGTCTTGGTGAGCATGATACGGTTTGAGAACATGATTTGCTCTACCAACAAGTTTTCAACGCCGCGAACACCCTGCTGCACGTTCTCCTGCCACTTAGGGATTAAGGCAGAACCTTGTCGATAGTCATCTCGCAACCAAGTCGCATCCACCAACGTAATTACGTCTTTGAGTGCGAATTGTGCGTTACTTTTGAAGTACTCGACCAAAGGTAAAGGATGACTGCTGCCCGACGTTTCAATCACAACCCATTCTGGCGATTTTTCTGCGCAGAGCTTTTTAAGGGCTTTATCGAGCTGCTTTACACCACTCAGGCTGCTGATGCTGTCTCCACTGATCGTAACAAAGTTGCCCTGCTCTTCACTCACCGCATCGGTATTTAAGATAAGCACGCCATCGACGTCTAACTCACTCATGTCATTAACAATAACGGACAGATCAATACCAGAAGAATCGGCTTGTTGAAGAATGTTGCGTAAAAACGTGGTTTTCCCGGACCCGAGAAACCCATGCAAAATGGAGACTGGAATTGATGGCATACTTTTGACCTACAAACTCTGGATGAACGCATGTTATAACATAACAGCTTGGTGAGTTATAGAAGGAATCCAATTGCTGTCTTAGACGCAAAACTTAAGAATCGGTAAAGATCACAGGGGCTGATTTCTCAGAACTCTCCTTCGTTTCTCATCACGTTTCATCACCAGCAAAGGTCTGACTATTGATAAAAATAATAAGTGGTTACAAAACGACCATTGCTTTGTTTATAAAATTGGAGAAAGATGACAATACAGCGATTTATAGGAGGTGGTGTTATGACTTTAGTTCTTACCGTTCTTATTTTCCTAAGTTGTATTGCGATGCTCGCGATTGGTGTGATGTTTTCACGTAGGCCGATCAAAGGCGGAGGTTGTTGCAAAGTGTCCGATGTTGCGGATGTGGGCGCACGTAAAAGAAAAAATCGCAGTCATTATTCTTCTAGGAACACATATTGACACTCACCTATTGCTCCAACCTCACAACACAAAATAGCATAACTGAGCCCTAACAAATTGTCGGGACTCAGTTTTTCGTTTCTACTAGATAATCAAACTCTGATACTCGCGCCAAAAACGAAGGTTTCTGGATGTTAGGAAGCGACTTCGCGATAGGTAAGTCGGCTTTCATTGCATCAACCGGACGATTACGAACTAAAACTTCAAAATGTAAATGTGGTCCGGTTGAACGACCAGTATTCCCAGAGAGGGCTATTTTTTGCCCACGCTTTATAACTTGACCTTTTTTAACCAAGATTTTATTCAAGTGTAGGTAACGAGTTTTGTACACACTGTTATGTTCAATCACTAAATAATTACCGGCATAAGGGTGCTTGCGGACCGCAATTACTTTTCCATCCCCAGTAGAATAAACTGGCGCACCGATTGGTGTCGCGAAATCCGTTCCGTTATGCGGGGTGACTCTTCCCGTCACTGGGTGTTTACGCTTAGGGTTAAACCCAGAGGTGATTCGGCGGTATGCCCTATCGACAGGATAACGGTTAAACGCTCGCTCCAAACTGTTACCAGCTCTATCATAGAACCGTCCATCCTCGGCTAGAAATGCAGCGACTTCGCCCCTCGCTAAGTTAAAAGAAATAGCCTTAATCTCACTATTGCCAGTTTTGTGTTCACCTAAATATTGCTGTTTCACTAATATATCGAAACGGTCACCGGCTCTAAGAGATCGCGCAAAATCAATCTTATCTTTCATCACCTGCGTAATATTTGCGACGTGGCCTGATGCCAATCCTACTCGATGTGCCGAGACTGAAAAACTCCCTTTGATTTCTCCCGAAAATAAGGTTTCACGCCATTCCCCTGAAATTTCCTGAAATTCGTAAGAGAAGGAGCCATCGTTTTCTCTAGTGTAGATAGCCTTCTCTACAAGGCTCATATGATAAATTAGTCGACTCAATTGCCCCATGTCATCCATCACTAATTCAAGCTCTTCTCCGGGCTGAATCATATCTAGCTGGAGGTGATCAAGATCAACTGAGAGAATTTGCTGCAAAATACCGTAAGGGAGACCCAATTGAGCGAAGATACCACTGAGCGTATCTCCCACTTTAACTATATAGTGTATTTGTTTAGGTTTAGGCAACGGAGTCAAACTGACATCTGAGGGAACCACTATCTTTGATGATGGAGGTGGTGACGAATCACTGCTTTGATTCAGTTGAACGCTGTGACTATCTTGATTTGGCTCATCCTCTGTAGGTAGAAGCAAAGCGACCGAAAAACAAAACACAGCAACGATTAAAGCAATAAATTTAAACTGACTCATGAGAAACTAAGTATCAATAACAATGATTGTTATGTTATAACATATCTAGGATTATTTTTACTCAGTTTAGTAAACGTTTATTCAGTTCACTGGATTGGCTAAGAGAAGACCAGTCATTCACCCCATTCTCTTTGAGAAGGCTCAATAATGAACACATTCAATTCAGCACTTATCGTTGCAGGAACACACGGAAACGAACTTTCTGGTATTTATTTACATAAACTAATCAAAGAAAAACGTTACTCTGTCAATAGATCAACCTTTTCAGCCTGCTCGATCATCGCAAACTCCGAAGCAGTAAAACACAACGTCCGATACATCGATACAGACTTAAATCGCGAGTTCTCAGCAATGAATAGCAATCATTGTCCTGATTTGCATGAAAGCAAGATTGCACATCAATTTATCGAGAAATATGCAAACCAAGAAAAACTGTTGATTGTTGACCTGCACAATACAACAAGCAATATGGGAGCGACGTTGATTTTGCTTTCTAACGATGTGTTTTATCGGAAACTGGGCGCGTACGTCAAACAACGAATGCCATCAGCACATGTCCTTTTCGAAGAGCGAAAAGAATGGCAAGAGCAACCTTACCTTTGTACTGCTGGGCAATATGGAATAATGATTGAGGTCGGGGCGCAAGCACATGGTGCGCTAGAGTACAGTACGTTGGAGTTGATGAAACAGATGCTTACCGCAGTATTGGACTATGTTGAAAAGCACAACCTCAACCAAATAGGCTTACTGAGCGATTATGAGGCATTTTTTTACACCGAAGAAATCAGGATTCCACTTGATCAAGAGGGTATGCGGCAAGCACTAGTACACCCTACTATTTGTGGCAGAGATTTTGAGGCGGTCAAACCAGGAGCACCTTTATTAGCGACTTTCGCTGGTTATGATATCCATTGGAATGGCAAAGGGGAAATTTACCCGCACTTTATCAATGAGAGCGCCTACAGTACCGCAAATATAGCAATGGCCCTCGCTAAAAAAAGACGTGTTTCTTCCGGGTAACTTAAAGCAAGTAATTAGGCCACGTGTAACGTGGATACCTCACACCATGAATAAAACTGTGCCTGAACCGCATAGGCAGAAAATACGGGTACTAACCCCACCCTAATACGGCAGCATAAGTGCCCTAAGCGCAGCTTTAAAAGAAACCCCACTAGAATTTTAAGGAGGTAAGACATTATGGTTAAAAGGAGAGTTTTCTCTTTTCTATCATGATGCCTTCTCCAAACATCGAAATAATCTATCTTCAAATTGGTCATCTAGACCGGAAGAGATCAGTTCTAGGCGGCTTTCTGAACACTCGTCTAGTTCAAACTCTGTGAGTCCATCTGATGTTAGATTGTAACCAAAAATACCGCTTCCCGTGATAAAAACCGCTTTCATTCGTTCGACCTTGAGGTCGAGCAGCAATAATCTCAGCTTTTGATGATCGAACACGTTTTCAGCGGATATAAGCCAACCGATACTGTAGAAACCTTCCCCCTGATTGGTTGCTTTTAGAATGCCGCTCTCAGGCATAGGCAACTCAGGAACAAGTGACTTTTTCTCTCTTTCACGATAAAGAACAGAGGGCGTTTTTTGCACGTCAATACGAGTCGCTCCCCCACATTCATGAAAAGGGATAGCGCCATGTTCAGCGAAAATCACTTTTGTTTCCCGCAGACCGAGCTTTGCTATATAAGCCGTCAGCTTTTGCTCATCTTCATCTTGATAGAGATCGCGCTTATTACCTACCACTGTATCTGCGATAGTGATTTGCTGGTTAAACGTTTCATGCTCAGTGTACTTAGGATCCGATAGTTTACGTGCATCGACTAAAGTAATGTTTTTTTGCAAAGCGAGAATTTGACGATAATACTCGGTCGATAGCACTTGCAGTACTTCTTTAGGATGACCAAGACCTGTAGGCTCAATCAACAATCGATCTGGCCTTGCTTCAGACAATAATTGATTTAAAGCGATTTGCATCGGAAGACCTGCTGCACAGCACATACATCCCCCGGGGACCTCTCGAATAAACACTTGGTCTTGTTGTTTTTTTTGGCCTTGTAACAAGCTGCCATCAATACCAACTTCGCCAAATTCATTGACCAATACAGCCCAACGTTCATGGCTAGGTTTATGGGTCAATAAGTGCATTATTGCCGATGTTTTCCCCACCCCGAGAAAGCCAGTGATGATGTTAGTCGGCACTCGCGAAATCAGTGGCTTATTAAAGTTCATTGGCAATTCTCCGGTAGCCTTGGACTAGTTCATGGTTGGCAGAAACGACGGATTCGGAAAAAGCTGAATATTCTGGCGGCACTTTAGAGATACTCTCTAAATCAAAACCGACACCAATATTGGTCATCGGTGGTACATGGAAATAAGCGGGTAAATCGAGGCCATCGACGACACAGTTATGACGAATAACACACCTCTCACCGATGACGCTATTGAACACGACGGAGTTGAAGCCAATGAAAACATCATCACAAACCTGGCAAAGACCATGAATAATCGAACGATGAGCAATGGATGAGCGCTCACCAATGGTCACCGCAGCCCCTGCCTTAGAGTGAATTACGACACCATCTTGGATATTGGTGTCACGTTTGATGACGATAGCTTCCATGTCTCCATGGTTATTAACTTCGTCAGCTCGAATAACAGCATAGGGTCCAATAAAAACGTTATCCTCAATAATGACTTTGCCACAGATAATAGCGGTTGGATCGATAAAGGCTGTTGAGGACACCTGTGGCATATGGCCCGTTGGGTTTCTTCTTAACATAATGCTTCCAGTTTGTTTATGGCTCTTTTTTTACGGTCAGCGACTTAACGATTGAAGGATAAACGCATCGCTCCAGCTGGTTTATCGATGACTTTGTTATTGGCATAAACTAGCGCGCCATTGACCCAAGTCTTTTGAATTTGAGCTGAAAATTCATGTCCAGCAAAAGGCGACCAACCACAGTGATATAAACTGTTTTCGTTGCTAACTCGTGTTGGGGTATGAGCATCAACCAACACCAAATCGGCGTAGTAACCTTCACGAATAAAACCTCGGCCTTGAATGCCATAGCGAATGGCCGGGTTGTGCGCAGTTTTTTCGACTACTTGAGTCAAACTCATATGACCTAAACGGACATGCTCGAAGAGAGTAAGTAACGCATGCTGAACTAACGGCAGTCCGGCTGGAGCCTGCTCGTAAGGCACTTGTTTTTCTTGCCAAGTGTGAGGAGCGTGATCTGTTGCAATGATATCTATTTGCCCCGTATTTAACGCTTTTAACAACGCATCGCGGTCACTAGGAAACTTGATTGAAGGATTACATTTGATCAAATTACCAAGAGCGCCATAATCTTTGTTGCTGAACCAAAGATGGTGAACACAAGCCTCCGCGGTGATTGATTTATCTCGAATGTCTCCCTCGTCAAAAAGTGCTAGCTCCTTCGCCGTTGTGATGTGCAGCACATGCAGTTGGCTGTGATACTTTTTGGCAAGTTCTACCGCATAAGAAGATGAAGCGTAACAGGCCTCTTCGTCACGCAAAATGGGATGGTCTTCGATAGTGAAACCTGGCTTCTTAAGCCTTTGCTTTTGCTGGTTTTGTTTAATAACAGTCCCACTTTCACAATGAGTAACAATGAGTACTGGAGAGTCACGAAAAATTGACTCTAACGCTTGCGGATCTTCGACTAACAAATTTCCTGTTGATGCCCCCATAAATACTTTCACACCACAATGTTGTTTGGGGTTAAGTTGTTTAATCTGTTCAAGATTGTCTTCGGTTGCACCGAGGTAGAAAGAATAATTCGCAAACGAGCTTTCTTTAGCGAGAGCGAACTTGCGCTCTAACGAGTCAATAGTCGTTGTAGCCGGACTAACATTGGGCATTTCCATGTAGCTTGTAATACCGCCGGCTACCGCTGCCCGCGACTCGCTTGCAATTGTGCCTTTATGTGTCAACCCAGGTTCTCGGAAATGCACTTGATCGTCAATCATGCCTGGCAGTAAATAAGCCCCTTTAGCATCAATTACAATATCTCCGTGTTGTACGGATATATTAGTAGCAATCTTGTCAATTCGTTGATCAACAATACGTAAATCTGTTTCGGTAATGGCTCCTTCGTTAACCACCCGAGCGTTTTTAATCAATGTTGCTGACATAATTCATTCTTTTAGATAATTTGAAAAGGTGGCCAATACTCGGTCACCTTGTGAAGCTATAAGGGGAGATCGTGTGTCTGCCTCATAGGGGGCGGTTTGCGCATTCATCGCAAACACAGGAAATCTCAAATTGTGGGCTAAGAACGGTGAAGCCTTCTTGTATGGCTTTCGCACATACGCTAGAAATAACATTGGCTTCAACCGCTATTTCACTAACCTTTCCACACTGAGAGCAAATCAAAAACTGTGGAACGCCATGCTTCTGATCGCACGCGATTTGAGAACAAACGACGTATTTACTAGATGTATTGAGCTTATGGACAAAGTGCTCTGCTTCAAGGAAATCGAGTATTCGATAAACCGACATCGCTTGAATGTTTTGAGAAAAGTTGTGATTGCAGTAGTCAACTAGTTCGTAGGCAGAAAGCGGCTTCTCCGCATATAGCAGTGAAGTCAGTATCAATTTCCGTTTAGTAGTGAGTTGTTTACCTCGCAGCAGGCAGATTTTCTCTACCTGCTTCATGACGTCATCTACCGTTTTGAGCTTTCTCATATCTCTAGATGAAATCCAATGTGAGTAGTAAGCGACGTTCATTGTCTGCAACATGTGGAGAGCGATGTATAAGTCCAGTGGCTTCATTGCCTTCCCAACCACTTCCTTTGAGCAGGGCAACATCGCCAGGCTGCATTCGTCGTATTGCACTTTCAGAGTCGTATAAGCCCGATAGGTGATCAGGTTGACCGAGACTACCGGCACCGAGTTTAGTGCGATCAATGGTATCGTTGGTTAACCATTCGGTCGCTCGGCCGGTATAAGTTATGACAAGTCTGCAAGGCACACGATCAAAGTGAAATTTCGGGCACATCGGGCTGTCTAGGCGAGTTAGTCTCAAACCTGCTTCTTTAACCTCAAACAAACAGCAGAACATATCGACGATTAAAGCAACATCTTCACTCAGCGCATCAGCACACGCATAGCCCTCTAACTTGCTTCGTACCCATTGTGCAGCATCATCTGGCGTGACACTTTGTACCAGTGCCAATCTAGGCTCCTGAGCCAGCATCAGATTAATGTCCTTCGTCAACTCTTTCGAGAGCGTTCGCTGCCATATGGCAATATTGTGCTCTGGTTTGTAGATGTCGCTAAGTATGTTCGCTGATGTCGATATCGCCAACGATGATGTTTTTTGGACACGAAGCGGGTTCTCAACTACATCAATGCTCATATATCTTCCTCCCAAGCGTTAAAAAGGTCAGGTAAAGGTTTTAATAACGTTGATTTTCTAGGGCTATGAGACCTAGTAATCGTTACGATTTCGCTCTAGTTCACGGACATATTGACACAGTCCCACCCCATGTAGAGTCAAGTCAGACAACGCTTGTGAAGAAATCAACGTTTACTCTCAATAGGAGACTACTGGTTGTGAGATCAATTCTTTAAACAACAAATTGTAGAGCCCCAAACAAGGCAATGTTATAACATAACAATTAATCTTTTCAATATTTACCTTTTTTGATTAAAGATAATTAGGGGAACATCATGAGCATGCGAGCACGGAAATTATATTCCGCGATTAGAAAAGTAACGCGTAGGTGAATCGCCATAGACCCGACGAAACATCGCGATAAAGTTGCTGGGCGTCGAATAACCTAAAGCATGTGCAATATCTCCCACCGATTCCCCTCGAGCTATCATTTCTAATGAATGTATTAGCAGTACTTGTTGCCGCCATTCACTAAAACTCATGTTTAACTCACTTCGAATCAATCGTCTTAACGTCCGAGATGAGACTGCCCCAATATTGGCCCAATGCTCTACAGAATGCTTGCTGTTTGGGTCTATTAAAATTGCTTGAGTAACTTTTTGCAGTCTCGGATCTCTGGGCAGCGGGATGTGGAGTGACTCATGAGGGCTATTGACGATTTCATCGGATATTACGGCAAGAATACGTAAAGACTGTATGGATAGATCGTCTGTTTTGCTCCATATCGATGCTCTAACCGATAGGGCTTTCAACACATCGCTCATTTGGATAACACAAGGTCTCATTGGAAACCGCTCACAACTCTCTGGAGTAAACAGTAATGAACGACCTTTCAGAGAACCACAAAAATAAACACTGTGCATCGCACCCGGGGGGATCCAACCAGCTCGGTGAGGTGGTAGTATCCACGTTCCTTCATCGGTTTTTACCTGTATTAGCCCTTCATCTATACACAGTAACTGGCCTCGATGATGACTGTGCCAATTATGTGGCCGTTGATCCAAATGGTTGAAGTCGCTCCTTTCATGCTGCCACTCCTTAGCGATCAGTGCGGCGCCATTTTTCCATTCGCTGTAATCAGAGTTTGTCACTTTATTTACTCAATTCCATTTTGGCCATTATTCATTATTTTCTGTCCTCTTAACGTTACCATAGCAAGTTCACGTTCGAGTAACATTTTAGCAACGACCATTTTATCGAAGGCAGAACCATCATGAACGAACCTATCTTTATTATCTATTACATTACAGCAGGCTTGGGCATTGGCTTTCTCGCAGGACTCGTTGGTGTGGGTGGTGGTGGAATGGCCGTCCCTATTTTTGCGTTTCTATTTTCACTACAGGGAATAGCTGATACGGAAGTAGTGCATCTTGCGTTGGGGACATCAATGGCTTCGATGATTGTTACAACATTGGGCAGCATGCGCGCTCACTACAAAAAAGAGAATGTAGACTCGACAATGGTAGTAAAAATGTTGAGCGGAGTTCTAGTCGGAACATTTTGCGCCACATTCGTAGCATCGTATCTACAAGGCGTCTATCTGGCAGGCTTTTTTAGCGTATTCATGTTGTATGTTGCTTATAAGATGTTCCTCAACACTGAAAATGAGTACAACCCGAACCCACATGGAGCTATCGGTAATATCACTGTAGGCTCGGTGATTGGCTCTGTATCAGCACTTGTCTCTATAAGCGGTGCGGGGTTGATCATCCCCTATCTTGTCCAGCAAAATTTTGAGGTAAAACGTGCTATTGGTACCTCTGCTGCGATAGGTTTCCCTATCGCGCTGTCAGGAAGCCTCGGTTACATGTTAAACGGATGGGGAAACACAGATTGGAACAACTTAGTATTAGGATACATATACCTTCCTGCAATGCTCAGCTTCTCCATTAGTAGCTACTTAACTACTAGCCTCGGCGTGCGTTGTGCAGCGTATTTCCCAAATAAAGTTCTTAAGAAAATCGTTGGTATTTTGTGTGTTCTTCTAAGTTTCAAAATGTTGGTACAAGTACTTAGTTAGAGCAAATAACACGGTCACTAGTAGGCCTTGCACTATGGTGAAAGGATAAGCCTGCAAAAACTTACTTCTCGCTTTGCTGGTCCAAGCACACAATGTGTAAGAAAGCTCCTCATTGTTGCACTCTTATGACTTTGTTAACCTGGCCAGAATTACATCCAAAATGTGCTGATGATTGTCCTTTCTGGAAACCTCGTCACGCTCCTGGCAAAGTGCTTCCTCCCCTTCTGATGCGAGAATTTTAATGCCACGCTCAGTACATTCTGAGAACGCACTAAACTGACTCGCACTGGGGATCTCTTGAAACGTCACATTGGGAAGAGCAACAAGTGATTCGGCTGGTGTCAGTGCGGGATGTAGCCGATCAGAGAGCGCCACCACGGTGATAGCATTGTTCATCAAGGCCAGAGTTTCAGGGACAAAAGTTTTCGTTAGCTCAGGGTTGATAACGACGACCGATTTCAGTTTGTTTTCAGACTGAAATCGGGGGAATTTTTGATCCGGGATGCTGGTAATATCAACGTTATTTTCACGTAACCAATGACAGTCTACATTGGTGGCGTTGTGACACGATGTTCGATACTTCTCCGGGCTTATTTGCGCTCCGGAGAGCATCAGCATAGATGTGCCGCCCAGAAAAAAGCCGACCCCCTGCACTGCATCAGTATCTACGCCTGCGGACAGTATCCCGACCGAACTTAATTCGTTCAGCCCAAGCACCAAATCACTGGTTCTGAATGTGATTTCATCAACAGCCATTTCTGCATTGATTTCGTTCGGTGCAGGAGGCTTTGGTACCACAACGACATAACCTTGTTGCGCCAGGCTCGAGGCTATCCAACCACTGTGGGAAAACGCTGACCGTGTTCCGCCCTGCGACAAAAGCACAACGGGAAATTTTCCACTTGCTAAAGGGGCATCTAACTGCGTTTCGACTGATTTAAAAATGTTCCCCCTACCAAACGAGAAGTTGTTTTTTTCGTTCGTTGTGGGATACCAATAATAGACTTCCACAGGCTTGTCTCTGTCTTCACTGAATCCCGTTTTGACTGTTAGCGCAGAATGGTATTTCGGCTCATTCGTACTGGCGCTGACACTGACACATAATGTAGCGAGTAGAAAAGACATTATTATTTTGGTTTTCATTTTTCCCTCAGCTGGCAAACACACTCTTCTGCACGGCATCTGAAGATAACGAGCAGAAGAATATCCATATATTTTGCGAAACATAGCAATTAAGCTATTCATAGTCGAGGTAACCCAAAGAAAATGATAGACCGCTCCAGCTAGAGCCTTTCTTTTCAATAATTTTCTGCGGATATCCACCATGCAGAAGTTTGTACTTTACTCATTGTAAACGACTAATCATGGCCTCTTAAGGCAACATTAGAAAACCAACCGTATTCACAATCCATAACTCCATAACTCATAGTTACACCGATGTATATCTAAGTGAGCTGAAGCTTCATTGCCCATCCAGTGCCCTTTGCATTTTTATAGCAAGGTAGCCAAGCACCATTTTATTACGGACCATTGCTGCCCGCACTAACACTTTTGTTTTGTATCGTAACTGATTTGCTTACTGACGTTCTTTAGTTGCACTCCTGCCTTATTAAATGCCTTTTGAATAGTTGTGGAAACATGCTGGCGGCCCTCTCCTTCAAAAAAGTTAGCTCGATCTTGCTTCGTTTCGAATACGCAGACTATTTCTAAACTTTGTGGAAAAGAAGAGAATTTGACGGTATGAGTCACCCAAAGAAAGCCATCGTAGCCTTTTAGCGTATCTTCACAAACTTCGGTCAACACTTCTCTAATTAGATTCTCGACCTTCTTATCTGATTTGCGCATAAATTAAACTTCATTCCTATCTAACGCCTTTAATTAGGTTTCAGTGTACATTGTCTTAAACAGTATTTGGCAGTGGTATTTAGTCAATAGCCTGTAGATGAGGTTATTCGCACGAAGATTTACCGACCTACTCGCTTCGAACTACATCTTACGCTGTTAAAAATAAGCGCTTTGCAACTCTACAAAACGCTTCTAACTTATTAGATTATTTTAAGTGTGTTTCAAGGAATGCAGAAACCTTGTCCATTGCAATGCCGACTGCTTCTGGATGGTCATACAGTTCATAGTGAGACCAGTTTTCCAAATTAACCAGCTGTCGGTCTTTTGATTGAACAGAGCGGCCATAAATTTCCTGCCCATCACGATAAGCACCAAACGCCCCGACTTTTTGCCCTACCACGGCCATAACAGGCTGAGTCAATAACGTTTCGGCAAATGCAAAGGCATCCCAGCTCAGTGTTTTCTGTGCATGTGAAAACAGCATACGAGTTGCACCACCTTCGGTTTGTCCACGTGATGTTTTGTAGTATTCAGTAGCTTCGAACACGTCTCGTTCTGTTAATCCATTTTCTTTTGCAAATTCAATATTTGGAGGAAGAAGTTCATCGATTTTCAGCTCTGAGCCGCGAGCTTCGGCTGTTCTCTGTGCAGCCATAGCTTCAAGATTGGCGATAGGGTCGTACATACTAAAGCCTTCACGGAACATGCGGCCTAAGTTAACAGGCGTAATACCTACGACAGCTTTCAAGCGCTTTTCGGTTAGGGCTGAATTGATCATGTAACCACCACCGCCGCAGATACCGAGTCCACCAATTCTATTCTCATCGACATATGGTAAAGTTACTGCATAGTCGATAACGCGACTGATATCTTCAACACGTTGACTTGGGTCTTCTACGTAGCGAGGCAATCCCCCCGATTCTCCTTGGAAGCTCGCGTCAAATGCGATCACGACGTAACCTAACTCAGCAAGGGCTTTACCATAGACAGCGCTGGATGTTTGTTCTTTACAACTACCAAAAGGATGAACACTTATCATTGTTGGGTAGCGTTTCGATTCATTGAAGCCTTCTGGGAATAAAATTAATGCAGACATATCCCAAGACATATCAGCATTTCTAAAAGTGATTTTTTGCATATTCATAATCAATACCTTAAGAGTAAAAAGCCTTGAGAGCAGAAAGGCTCGAAGCAATTGAGCCTTTCATCGGGAATATTAAAGAGTGCGTTGGAAGAAAGATGCGAGTTGGGATACTGCGTCATCGACGTATTCGGCAACATCATAAAGCGACATATGGTTTGCACCATCAATGGCATACAAGGTTTTATCTGAACTCGCTGCACGCTCTATCAGGTCATCACTCATCCATTTGCTGCCTGCGTCACTACCAACGACAGCAAGAATTGGCTGAGTTAGGAATGCTTCCGCTTTGTGGTACGCATCGTAAGTAATGATCTGGTTTAAGTTACGAGTTAGAGCAAAACCCGGCGCATTTGGATGTTCACAACGTGGTGTGTGGTAATACTCCCAAGCTTCGCGTAGCTCTGCATTTGAGGCATCTTCTTCACGCATCGGAGCTAGAGGAATAGTCGCGAATTCTGTACCATTCGTGTCGGTTGTGCGAGCATTCGAACCAAATTCTAAGTAACCAACAGCGTCAGCATCGTTAACCGAATTATCCCAACCATTACGGAACATTTGGCCAATGTTTACGGCACTAACCATACCCAGTGCTTTGATTCGACGATCATTGATCGCTGCATTTGCACTATAGCCCGCACCAGCACAAATCCCCATTGCGCCAATTTTATCGTTATCGACGTACTCTAACGTTGTCAGATAGTCGACGACTGCGCTCACGTCTTCAGTACTCGTGTAAGGGTTTTCCATTTGGCGAGGCTCACCTGTACTTTCACCTTGATACGAACGGTCAAACGCAATGGCAATTATGCCGCTTTTTGCAAGTTTACTCGCATATAGGCCTGCGGTTTGCTCTTTTACGCCACCACCTGGGTGTGAAACAACAACTGCAGCATATTGTTTACTTGCATCAAAATCTGTAGGGAAGTTGATAACCGCTGAAATCTCAATACCTTGACCATTGAGATTTTTGAAAGTGACTTTAGACATAGCGACATTCTCCATTAGAGGTTAACTGTTCATCTCAGGCTGACCTGAGCTTCGAGGTAATATTAGTCAACACACTGTTTCGGATAAATATCGTTTTATCTACATGACTGTTTAGTTATACTTAACAAATGAGAATAGAACCTTCTTTAATTTCATCACTGACGTGGTTTGCACATATTGCTCGCCATCGCAGTTTCACTAAAGCAGCCTTAGAAATGGGGGTAACCCGTGCTGCCTTATCACAACACCTAAAAGCGTTAGAACAACAGCTACAAGTTCGGTTAATTAATCGAACCACCAGAAGTATGTCGCTGACAGAAGAAGGCCAACGTCTGCTTGATATTTTGCAACCTTCATTGATGAACATTGAGCAGGTCGTTAACGAGTTGAACGACTCTCATCTTGAGCCTTCGGGATTAATCCGTATCAGTGTATCAAGAACCGCTGCTCGGCTGCTTATTGAGCCCTATCTAGGTGAGTTCCTCTCTCGTTATCCTAAAATACGCCTAGAGCTAATCATGGATGATGGGTTTTCTAACATCGTCGCAGAAGGCGTTGACGCTGGCATTCGCTTAGGATTAAGCTTAGATGAACATATGGTTGCGGTCCCTATTACTCCGCCGTTAACAACGGCAATAGTGGGCTCTCCTGAATACTTTAGGCAAAATGGACTACCTCAAACTCCTGAGGATTTAGAAGATCACAATTGCCTTGCTTATCGTTTTACCTCTAGCGGAACAATTGATCATTGGTCGCTAACCTCTCCAGATGTTGCAAAGCGCACCCTCGTTTTCGAGCCTAAAGGCAATGCTATTTTTAATGATGACTATAGTATGTTACAAGCTGCAATACAGGGTGTGGGTTTAGTGAAGCATATTGATTTATGGGTGGAAAAGCACATAAATCAGGGAAGATTGACCCGAGTTCTGACACCTTGGTGCAAAGAGTTTCCTGGGTTTTATTTATATATACCTTCACGAGAGCATATGCCGAAAAAAATCCGCGTCTTGATGGATTTTTTAATCGAAAAGCGCGAAGCTCTGAAACTCAAAGAGTAATTACCAAATTGCTTTAAATAAAAAAAGCGAGCACGAGGCTCGCTTTTAACTTTCTGTTTTCGTTATATATTACAATAGCTCAACCGATTGTTTAGCTATCACAAATTCCTCGTTAGTAGGAATAACAAGAGCTTTGGCACCTAACAACTCAGATGTTGCAATAACACCTGCGTTACCAAATCTTGCATCTTCGTTACCTTTCTCATCTTCAACAAAACCTAACAGCTTTAGGTTTTTCAAGATTTCACGACGAATTGGTAGTGAGTTTTCACCAATACCACCAGTGAAGATGATGCCGTCTAATGAATCCAGAGCCGCTAGGTAGGAAGTAATGTATTTCGCAACGCGGTAAGTGAAGATCTCAAATGCCAACTTCGCACGTGAATTCCCCGCTTCCATTGCTTCTAGTACGCCACGAGCATCACTTGTCACACCAGATACACCTAAGAAACCTGACTTCTTGTTCATCATCTCGAACACTTCGTCTTTTTCCCAGCCTTTACGGAAAAGGAACTCGATAACACTTGGATCAAGGTCACCACAGCGAGTGCCCATCATTAGGCCAGCTAACGGTGTCAAACCCATACTTGTATCAACACATTCGCCATTTTTAACCGCGCTCACTGATGCACCGTTACCTAAGTGCACAGTGATAAAGCTGCTTTCTTCAACCGGCTTATCTAGCATTTTCGCTGCTTCACGGCTTACGTAGTAGTGGCTTGTACCGTGAGCACCGTAACGACGCACTTTATGCTCTTCGTAAAGCTCGTAAGGAAGTGCGTACATAAAGGCTTTGGCTGGCATTGTTTGGTGGAAAGCAGTGTCAAATACAGCAAATTGAGGCAGTGAAGGGAACGCCGCCATTGCCGCTCTCATGCCTTCAGCGTTCGCTTTGTTATGAAGTGGTGCAAGTTCAGCAAGGCGCTCTACTTCTTGAATAACTGTTTCATCAACTTTCACAGTTCCTTTAAAGGTTTCACCGCCTGCGACAATGCGATGGCCTACAGCGACAAATTTTGAGCTCAAACCTAGAGTTTCGAGTAGTTTTACCACTCGCTCAACAGCGTACTGATGATGGTTACCGCCAGCAGGAATTGCTTCAACGGTTTTTTCTCCCTGATATTTCCAACTGATTTCAGCTTCAGGTAGGCCAAAACACTCACCAATACCTGATACCAAAGCTTCACCGGTTTCAGAATCAATAACAGCAAATTTTAATGAAGAGCTACCAGAGTTGATCACCAGTACAAACGAATTAGACATGAAATAGTTATCCTGTTGTAGAGCAGAGGTTGTAATAGCGCTTGTGCGCTGCGTACTTCTTGTTTGCCCCTCTATTATTCAATAATTTTTTAATCTTTCAACAATCTTTTAGTAAAAGCGATTTGATTGAACAAATTTTGTTGATCTGTAGCAAGTTTTGATTTTATTTGAAGACTAAAAAATATCACTTGTTAAACATAGTTTATGAACAGGTCAATTTGTACAAAGTCAGGCATATAAAACACGTTGTTTATTGGGTTAACAAAAATAACAAACCAATCAATAAATCGGGGTAATAATGTGCTCACTATTGCGTTTCTACTAGTGATCTTAGGTTTGATTTTGCTCTGCTGGGGATGGCAGATGACAAAAAACATCTGCTCGAAAACTGACGTAACCGGGTGGACTTACCTATTATTGTTAATCAGCTGTTTCATTTTTGCTTATGCCGTTTTTTTGCACGCCATCATGCAAAAACCTATTGCTTCTCTCCTAGAAACGGGGGTTTCTCTTATACTTTTTGGCGGCAGTATCTTTGTCGTGCTGGTGATTAAGTGGAGCAACGATTCGATATTAGAGCTTCATACCGTTGCTGAAAGAGAGAAGCGCAATGCTGTCCATGACGCTCTTACTGGGCTCCCTAATCGTAAATACTGCTTTGAGTCTATCGAAGACATGACACAACCTGAAGGCCAATGACTGATTCAAATTATGAGATAACCTCAAAAACGTCGAAAGATTGATAATACGTTTCAAGGTAAGCTGGTTAATTTCTTTTCACAGCAAGCCGCACTGAAGGCTCCCGCTCTATCGTTGAGAACACGATTGCGCTAGCACATGGATTAGGGTATTCGGTCGTAGCAGAAGGCGTTCAAGACATGGACACACTGCATTTTTTGAGAAGTCGAGGCTGTGACATCATTCAGGGTTACTTGTTCTGTCCTGCCCTTAGACGAAGTAATAAGTTGGGTAAACAAACACGATGAAAAGCAAAACCGTATTAGACGCGCATAAAAAAGCCGAGCGCTTTGCTCGGCTTTCAATTCTTTTTGTAGCAACTTAAACCGTCGCTTTAATCACTCGTGATTATGCGTCTGTACGACGGCCACGACCGTGACCACGTTCACCACGATGTGCACCACGGTGATCACCACCACGGTTGCGATCGAAACGACGTTCGCCACCTTCACGATTACCATCGCGGTTGCCGTCACGGTTACCACGGAAACCACCTTCGCGACGACCGCCTTCACGACGATCACCACCACGATTGCCGCCTTCGCGGTTGCCACGGTAACCACCGCCATCACGACGACCACCATCGCGACGACCACCGTCACGGCGACCACCACGAGACTCGCGGAAATCATCGAAATCACATACTACAGCATCAACATCTTGTTGACGGATACGTAGTTTGCTTAGCTTGTTCGCCGCGTCTGAAGTCATTGCTTTAGGTAGCTGTACGAATGTGTGACCTTGAGCTAGCTTGATCGCACCGATAGAACCTTTACCTAGACCTAGTTCGTTTGCTAGAGCGCCAACGATGTCTTTAACTTGAACGCCTTGCTCACGACCAACTTGAAGCTGGTAAGTATCCCAGTCTTGGTTGTTGAAGTTACGACCGCCGTCGCGACCACCTTCACGGCGCTCTTTACGACGTTGCTTGTCACGCTCAATTGCTTCAACCATTGGGTCTTCGCCAATGTAGAACAGAGGACGTTTGCCTTGCTGACGCTTAAGAAGCATAGCAGCAAGTGTTGCTGGGTCGATGTCTAGAGAAGTTTGTAGTTTCTCTACCAGCTCAGCAAATTTGTCTAGTGCTTTGTGCTCTTTCTCTGCTTCAAGCTCAGCGCCTAGCTTAGCTAGACGAGCTTCAGCAACTTGGTCACGTAGAGGAAGTTGGATTTCTTCCATAGATGACTTAGTTACACGCTCGATAGTGCGAAGCATACGAATTTGGTTAGTGCGAACTAGAAGGATCGCTTTACCCTTACGTCCAGCACGGCCAGTACGACCGATACGGTGGATGTATGACTCAACATCAAATGGGATGTCGTAGTTAAATACGTGCGTAATACGTGGAACGTCAAGACCACGAGCTACAACATCAGTTGCAACTAGGATGTCAATAACACCTTGTTTGATGTGATCAACAGTACGTTCACGTAGAGACTGAGGAATGTCACCGTGCAGTGCAGCTGCTTTGAAGCCACGTGCAGATAGCCAGTCAGCCAGACGCTCAGTATCTTGACGAGTACGTACGAATACGATTGACGCGTCAGTTTCTTCAGTTTCAAGAAGACGAGACATCGCTTCATCTTTCTCTACACCTTTCACTACCCAGAACTGTTGTTGAACTTTGTCTACAGTGTGGTTTTTACCAGCAACGTCAACCGTTACAGGGTCACGAAGGAAGCGTTCAACGATCTTCTTCAGCATTGGAGGCATAGTTGCAGAAAACAGAACGCGTTGTGCTGACTCTGGAGCGTGCTCCATGATCGCAGTTACGTCATCTACGAAACCCATGTTTAGCATTTCGTCTGCTTCATCAAGAACGAAAGTACTAACTTCGTCTAGGTGTAGACGTTCGCGATTGATAAGATCTTGAACACGGCCTGGAGTACCGACAACTACATGAGCGCCACTTTTAAGAGCACGCATTTGGTCGACAATAGATGCGCCACCGTAAATCTCTAGAACTTTCAAACCTTTGATATTTTTACCAAGGTTTTTCATTTCCGCTGCAACCTGAATTGCCAGCTCACGAGTCGGAGCAAGTACAATCGCTTGCGGTTTGCGTTGGTTTAGATCGAGTTTGTTGAGAAGAGGCAGAGAGAACGCTGCTGTTTTACCTGTACCTGTTTGAGCTTTACCCAGCGCGTCAGCACCTTCCAATAGGTGTGGGATTGCCGCAGCCTGAATTGGAGTTGGTGACACGAAACCCATTCCGTCTAGAGCAGAAAGGATAGAATCATTCAGAGATAAATCACTGAATTGAATAACAGAATCTTGCATTGGGATCCTACTTAATTAAACAAAAAAACAGTCCCATATGCTCTTCCAATTCGATACTGATCCATCCAGATACTGATTCCATTCAGACGGGAACACAGCACAGTACACAACCGCGATAAGCCATTAGGGACGACTAAGGGAGGCGGATTATTCCTTAAAAGCATAAAAAAATCCAGAAAAAATTGAATTACATCACAATTTATTCTCAACAATGGTATTTTTAGCATATTTTTCCACCAGCCCTACCATTCCCCGTAGATTCGCGTAGCTCACAGATGAGAATTTCATCAATATTTAAGCCAATTTCTCGTGGTTAAATAGGCAAAATTCACGGCGAAATTACGCTCCACAGGTAGTAATAATAGCTCGCAATGATTATAGTGTGCCCAACTCCATAGGTAATTTAAGAAAAGATGTTTCAAGATAACCCACTACTCGCTCAGCTTAAGCAGCAAATCCAAGAAAACCTGCCTAAAAAAGAAGGCTCAATAAAAGCCACAGATAAAGGCTTTGGCTTTTTGGAAGTGGACAGTAAGACTAGCTTCTTCATCCCGCCTGCGTACATGAAAAAGTGCATGCACGGTGACAAAGTCGTCGCCATTATCCGCACCGAAAATGAACGCGAAGTTGCAGAGCCACAAGAGCTGCTGGAACAAGCCGTGACTCGCTTTATTGGTCGAGTAAAAATGTTCAAAGGCAAGCTCAACGTAGCACCTGATCACCCACAGCTTAAAAAGCTATCTCTTAAAGCGAAACTAAAGAAAGGTCTAAAACCTGACGAGTTCGCCGAAGGTGATTGGGTTGTCGCACATCTTATTCGCCACCCTCTAAAAGGCGATAATTCCTTCTTCGTAGAAATTTCTGAAAAAATCACTGACGCGAATGATAAAATTGCGCCTTGGTGGGTAACGCTTGCTCAAAACGATCTACCAAACTCTGAGCCAGCAGGCATCGATAACTGGGAACTGAAAGACGACACGGAGCTAGAACGCGTAGACATGACTCATGTTCCATTCGTCACTATCGACGGTGAATCGACTAAAGATATGGACGATGCGCTGTACGCGAAGAAAACCGTATCTGGCGATTTCGAACTCACCATCGCTATTGCGGACCCAACCGCCTACATCACACCTGAAGATGAAATGGATAAAGTAGCGCGTGAGCGTGGCTATACTATCTATCTTCCAGGACGCAACATCCCGATGCTACCTCGCGATTTAGCGGACAACCTATGTTCTCTGATTGAAGGTGAAACCCGCCCTGCTATTTGCTGTACCGTAACGGTAAGTAAAGATGGTGTGATTGGCGACGATATTAAATTCTTCGCGGCAAACATCAAATCACATGCACGCCTAGCATACGATCACGTGTCTGATTGGTTAGAAAACGGCAGCTCTGAAGCATGGACGCCATCTGAAGAGATCGCGACCATCGTTCGTGATCTTTATGAGTTCTCTCTTGCTCGCGCTGAATGGCGTGAGAAAAACGCAGTGGTCTTCCCTGATCGTCCTGACTACCGTTTTGAGCTCAGTGAAGATAACGATGTAATCGCTATCCACGCTGACATGCGCCGCAGTGCAAACCGCCTTGTTGAAGAATCCATGATTACCGCAAACATCTGTGCAGGTCGTACATTACGCGATAAATTTGAAACAGGTGTCTTCAATACGCATGCAGGTATCAAGAACGAGAAGATTGAAGAAGTGGTTCAACTTGTCAATCCAGAAGGCCAGTTGGAGTTCACAGCGGAGTCTATTGCTACGCTAGAAGGCTTTGCTGCGTTGCGCCGCTGGTTGGCTGCTCAAGAAACGTCTTATCTAGATAACCGTATTCGTAAGTTCCAAGCATACAGTGAAGTGGGTAATCAGCCTCTGCCTCATTACGCAATGGGTTTAGACATCTATGCAACTTGGACATCACCAATTCGTAAATACGGTGATATGATCAACCACCGTATGTTGAAGGCCGTCATCCTTGGTAAAGAACCCGTACAAAAACCAGATGACCAAGTAGGCGAAGAGCTAGCTCTACATCGTAAACATCATAAAATCGCTGAGCGAAATGTCTCAGATTGGCTATATGCACGCACGCTTGCTGATGAGCCGAGCAAGAAAACTTGTTTCACAGGTGAGATTTTCGATATTAATCGTGCAGGCGCACGTGTCCGACTTCTCGAAAATGGCGCAGCAGCCTTTATTCCTGGTGCACTAATTCTTGATAATAAAGAAAGAATTGAGTGCAATGGCGACAACGGTACCATCTCTATCGATAAAGAGGTCGTATACAAACTTGGGGATACATTGGAAATTGTCCTTACGGACGTAAACCAAGAAAACCGCAGTTTAGTTGCAAAGCCAACCCAGGTATTCGCTGAACAACCAGCAGCACAAACAGAACAGACTGTAAGTGAATAATACCGAATGAAGTTAAAAGGCGCTCTATTGAGCGCCTTTTTTATTTGTTATGTAAAACGATAAGAACTAGTATGCCGAACATTGAGATCATTCGCTTTAATCACTTCACTGCGCGCAAAAGTGAGCGTTACACTGCAACACATAATGGGTTATATATTGTTGAAGAAGGTGCCCTATTAGTTCATCAACCTAATGGTGAGCAATTTGAACTTAAAGCCGGAGATTTCACACTCTATAACTCCGCAGATCTGAGCAGTGCAGAAGCCGTCTCTAGTGACGGAGGCTTTAAAGCACTGGCTTTAGTCTTCAATCCAAATATATTCTGTGACTTTAAGAAAGCGCACCCGATGCTACGTTCCAAAACGGAAGAAAGGCGCTTCTATCCTTTTTCAACGCAATCCAGTGGCGAAGTAGCACAATTGAAGGACATGTTGGTTAAGTTAGCGAGTCGCAACGCTCCAGACTACACACAAAGCCATATCGCAATGGCATTGCTGTCGTTGATGGTTGAGGTAGAGCCAAACATCCTATCGATCATAGATGACGCAAGTAGCCTGAGCGACTCTCAAAAAGCCATTAAGTACATTGAGGGTAATATTGAAAAAGACATCACGCTAGAAGGCTTAGCGGCTCATATGAGCATGTCCATCGCAACCTTAAAACGTCGCCTCGCCGCAGATGATCTTTCGTTTTCTCAGATATTAAAGGTGAAACGGATAAACTTCGCAGCAACCCAACTGCGCAAGTCAGAAAAATCAATAACAGAAATAGCGTTTGAGTCTGGTTTTAAAAGTGCAGCGCATTTCAGTACAGCATTTAAATCCGTTTACAACATGACCCCCAAAGACTTTAGAAACCAAGTCGTTAAGCCTAAAGTATAAATCATGTCGGCATTCGCATCCGTTGGGCTCACCCTATTCCCAAAAACACGCTTGAGGATCACGCTCCAATTCGTTGAGTAAGTCCTCAAGCATTTGGCTAAATGGAAGTGGCTTATAAGGCACCCACCTTAACAGCTCGTTGTGATATGTGGGAACATAGAAATACCAAAGTTGGTTGTCCTCATCAAACATGATCTTCGCGACGGGAGAAGTATACTCGCTATGCTGGGAGTCGAGGAGAAAATGCGCCCGATGAAGCTCAACGCCATTTTCTACTAGCTCATAGAGGCACTTGCCCTGTTCGACAGGCAAGTTAGCATTACGCGCAGAGCAGAGCGATTGAACTGATTTGTATAAACGACTTGTCGCCATTTGGGACACTGACATCAACGTTCTCCCGATGGATGATAGTTAGAGCTGTCGATCCTAGTATATAACCTTTACATCATCACCGATGGTAGTTATCTACCTAACTCAAGTATAAGATAGCTATATTATCATTTGCCCAGATTATCATCTCAATCCACTTGGAAACGCTAGCTCCATCACCTCTTGACTAGAAACAATTCCTTTGTTTAGCGCTAACAGTTCACAAAAGTGTAACCTGAACGCAATATCATAAACTCTGCTTTATCCCGTATATGGAGTTTAATATGTTACGTTTTACTGTGGCGACGTTATTGGCCATAGCAGTCTCCCTCCCTACCATTGCAAAAGAAATCAACATCTCAGGTTCAACGTCGGTTGCTCGTGTGATGGATGTACTTGCTGAGGAATACAACAAAACACACCCAGACGATTACGTTGCTGTTCAGGGCATTGGTTCGAGTGCTGGTATCACCATGGTCAATAAAGGAGTAGCCGAAATAGGCATGAGCTCTCGCTATCTGACTGAAAGCGAAAAAGGTGAAGATCTCAATGTATACCCTATCGCTTATGATGGCCTCGCTGTTGTTGTAAACCGTACCAACTCTGTAGAAAACCTTTCTCAGCAACAACTATTTGATATTTACAAAGGTAAAATTAAGAATTGGAAAGAGGTCGGGGGCGCAGATCAGCCTATCGCGGTGGTTACTAGAGAAGCGTCTTCAGGTTCACGTTACAGCTTCGAAAGCTTGCTGGGACTGACCAAAATCGTTAATGATCGCCTTGTCTCGGATATCAGCCCAAACAACTTGGTTGTAAACAGCAACAGCATGGTAAAAACCATTGTTAACCATAACACTCGCGCCATTGGTTTTATCTCTGTAGGGTCAGTAGATCGCTCGATCAAGGCGATTCAGTTAGATGGTATTGACCCAACCTCGACAAACATTAGCAATCATAAGTACAAGTTGGCGCGACCATTCCTAGTGCTATACAAAGTAGATAAGATTAGCGATGCAGGTAAAGGTTTTATCGCTTTCCTTCGTTCAGAGCAGGGACAAAAAGCGATTGCAGGTTACGGTTATACGCCAGTAAAAAACTTTAATCAGTAAAAATGAAAAAGAGAGCACCTTGATGCTCTCTTTTACTATGTCGTGTTCTATCCGGTTTCGGAATTAGAAATGCAGTTGAATTACAGAGACCACAACCGCACCAGGTCGACGAATACCTTCAATTTCCACTTTAATTTCGCGCTCAATCTCCAAACCTTTTTTGATTGGCGTTACTTTTGTTAACGTGCTGACTGCACGAACATTATTGCCTGCTTTGACAGGGTAAGGGAAACGGACTTGGTTTAAACCCAAGTTAACTACCATTTTAGCTGTTGGGAACATTGGCTTGTCTGGATCGACTGAATCCGTCAGTTTAGGCAGCAATGCTAATGTTAAAAAGCCATGAGCGATAGTTGTCTTAAATGGAGATTCAGTTGAAGCACGCTCTGGATCAGTATGAATCCATTGCATGTCTTCCGTTACCGCACCAAATTGGTTAATACGTTCTTGAGACACATGAACCCAATCACCAGTGTGAATAACTTCGCCAATTTTTTCACTTAACTCGTCATAAAGCTTTTGAGCCTCAGGTGCCATTACGATCGGTGCAGGTTGAGGTGCAACTTCTTCGTTGACGGCTGGCTGCTGGTGATCACGAACTTTTGAGAAAAGAAAGCTATTTTGAGCTTTCCCCAAAAAGTCACTCCAATAATCGCGTAACGTTGGAGACATCCAATTCATAAACTCGGATTGATGAGCAGAAATCGCATCAACTTTGTCTTTAAATAGATTTGTGACCTTCATAAACACCCTTAAGAATTCTAAGCACAACTGGCTATACCAGTTAATTTTGAATTAGTTCACAAAGTCTTGCAAATACTTTCGGGCGAACACATGTACCCTAAAAGCATGTTATGTCTTATATATCAGCAAGATAACAATAAAACACCATTTTATTGACGTGCGCCAATATAAAGTAAAAACTCTATAAATTGGTACTTTTTGTCCCTTTTTCACTCCGTTTTCAAACTGTCCAACATCACATCAGTGATCATAAAACAAGCAAACAGTACTTCTATTATAATTCAGCACTTTACAAGTCGGACTATGCTCCTTATTATACCGCCCACAACGGAGAGATGGCTGAGTGGTTGAAAGCACCGGTCTTGAAAACCGGCATACGTTAATAGCGTATCTAGGGTTCAAATCCCTATCTCTCCGCCACTTATTTAGAGAGCTCGCATTTATTGCGAGCTCTCGTCGTTTTAGCTCTTACAAAAACGAGATTTAGAAATCCTCGCTCGTAAGCGAATCCAGCACTTCACTATATTCCAGTTAAAAGCCCGCTAATGTTTAGCGGGCTTTTAACTTCGATTTTCTAAAGTTTAAGCAAACTTCTTAATCATTTCAGACAGGTCATTGGTGCAATTTTGCACTTTGGTGTTCATATGATTCGTTTCAGTCATCAGTTCATACGATTCACTGTACTTTAAATTAAGCGACTGGATGTTTTCATTTATTTCATCCGTTACATAAACCTGCTCTTCTATCGCGACCGCAATTTGTTGGTTTCGTTCGACGACGTCCTGAACAAGGGACTCCAGTTGTTGAATGCTATCCAAAGCAGTACCTAGCAATGTTACCGTTCCGGTCGACATTTCATTACCTTTCTCTAACGCAGAAACCGCTGATTTGCTCCCATTTTGAATCCCTTCAATGGCCGATTTAATCTCTGTTGTCGATTCCTGAGTTCTTTTAGCTAAGGTTCTCACTTCATCTGCTACAACGGCAAACCCTCTGCCTTGTTCGCCTGCCCTCGCGGCTTCAATTGCAGCGTTCAACGCTAATAAATTAGTTTGTTCGGCAATACCATTGATGACTTCAACAACGGTTCCAATTTGCTCGGTTTGTTGGTTCAAACGTATGACCACTTTAGATATTTCGCCGAGCTCACCCACCAGCTCTAGTACCGATTGGTTAACATTATCGATAACGCTACGGCTGTCTATCATCGTATTTTGCGCTTCTAACGTAGCCTCGGCGGTCGCTTGAGCATTATTTGATATCTCAGATGAAGAGGCTTGCATCTCGTTGACCGCTGTTGCGACCGAGTCAATCTCCACTTTCTGTGCGCTTAAGTTCTCCGTCACTTGCTGGCTATTTGTCGCAGCACTGTTAGCACTTGCGCGCGTTTTTTCGCAAGAGTCTTTTACAGACACGCCAACGCGCCCCAATAGCGCATTGGCAAATTGCTTACGCATCTTCATACCCAGCTCAATCTCAGCCAGATCGTTGATTCTTCCGCAATAAATGTATTCCATGAGTGGATTGTTGAAGTCTTGCCTAGCCTGTTTAGCGAGCTTCTCAACTGGTCTGGTTAATACATAAATAGAGAAAACGGAAAGTAACGCAACAACGCCAAACGCTATCACTGGTGATTGATTCATTTGTAGAATGAGTAAGCCAAGAAGGTTTGAAATTAAAAGGAAGAAGGCCGATCTCATCCACAAACGTGTACGAGGAAGATACATTTTCCACGGCTTACGATTATTTCGAAGCTTCGAATACGCTTTTTCCGCTCGCTGGATGTGTATACGCTCAGGTTTAAATCTCACTGATTGGTATTCCACAACTTCACCATTAGATTTTATAGGAGAAGCAAACGCGTCAACCCAATAATAGCCGCCGTTTTTACGTCGATTTTTGACCATTCCCATCCAGTGTTTGCCAGTTTTCAGGTGAGTCCATAAATCTTTAAAAGCCTGTTTTGGCATATCAGGATGACGCACAACATTGTGGGGTTTACCGATAAGCTCCCCTTCATCAAACCCCGCGACTTCATTAAAGTTTTCACTGGCATATTTGATGTAACTGGAGGTATCGGTAATGGAAACTAGGCTGTAACTCGAAGGGTAATCGTATTCCGTTTCACTCATAAACATGTGTCCTTACATTGATTAATTAACAAACGGCAAATATGAATTTATCAGCATAACATATACATGCATAATGATAGGTTGATTCAAAAATAAAACAAAATTATTGACAAGTTTACTTGTTACTTAATGACTCTAGTCGCATTTTTATCCTCTAATACAAGGCTTCGTTAATATGCACAAGACTGAGCACTGTTCAAAATTAATACACAAAAGCGCTTCCGTACTGAGTTCGTAAATTGTTATAAGTAATCCACTAAAACGAAAACAGGGAAGACAAACACAATGACTATTCACTTTCGTCAGCTTGCAGCTAAGAGAAACACGACACACTTGTTTATTGACGATTGGAAAATTAACACTCAGCAGTCTTGGGGGATATTCAGCGCGGATGGAGATATTGGCTCTCTGCTTGGAGACCTTATTTGTGATGAAATGTCACCAAATAGTGGGGAAATTGAGCTAAATGGGCTGTCCGTTGCGCAAGTGTCGTTATCAGAGCAACAGCGATTACTGGAAAGAGAATTAGAAAAGGATGATACGGATTTTCTTGATCGTATCGACCAAGGGAGCACTGTTTATTCATTAATCCTAGAGCAGAGCCAAGACACCAACTTAACTGAACAGCTAATTAATGATCTCGACCTAAGTCATCTTAAAGATAGTGGCTTCCGCGTTCTCTCTACCGGAGAAACCAGAAGAGTAATGCTCGCCCGAGCTTTAGCCACACAACCTGACTTAGTATTACTCGATAATCCATTTACTGGCTTAGATATTGCGCACCGAGCTGCTCTCGCTCGCTATTTACACTCGCTTTCTCAAAATGTGCAACTACTCGTAACCTTCTCTCGCGAATCTGACATGCCTGAGTGGATCAATAGCATCGCGCTTTTCAGTGCAGGAAAGCTTGATAGTACAATGGATAAGTCCAGTTGGGATAATCATCCAATCATTGGACAAATAAAATCTCAGTCAGAGCAACAGAGTGAAGAAATGATGAGCTTGATACGTCAGCATCAGCACTCGACGCCATTCAACAACCCAATATTTGAACTAAAGAATGGGACTGTTGAATACACCGATAAGAAGATTTTTACTGACTTGAACTGGCGCATAGACAAGGGCCAACATTGGCAGGTCAAAGGCCCAAATGGTTGTGGAAAGAGTACCTTACTTGGATTGATCTTTGGCGATCATCCGCAATGCTACAGCAATGACATTGATATTTTTGGTAAAAAGCGTGGTACTGGCGAGACAATCTGGGAAATTAAGCAGCATATCGGTATGGTGTCTTCAGCGCTACACCTCCAATATCGAGTCAATTGCAGCGCATTAGAAGTCATTTTGTCAGGATTTTACGATTCGATTGGGTTGTATAACCAGCCAACTCGCAAAGAGATGAATATTGCAAACGAGTGGCTCGATATCTTACATATGAGCCAGTACAAAAAAACCTCATTCAAGCAATTAGAGTACGGTCAGCAGCGACTATTACTGATTGCAAGAGCCATCGTGAAACAACCCACATTATTGATTTTGGACGAGCCGTATCAAGGGTTAGATTTTTTGGGTAGACGGTTAGTTAAGAACACACTTGAGCTCATCGCTAGAGAGAATTTAAGCCAACTATTGTATGTGTCTCACTACCAAGAAGACCGCTTAGATAGCATCAAAAATGAGTTAGAGTTTGTGTTTGATGAAAATGCTCAGTGTTATAGAGCTAACGTCTACCAATCATAATGACTTCGCTGCGCAAGCTGCTCATAAGGTAATGGTTTGGAGTACAGGTATCCCTGATGATATCTCACTCCCATCTTCTGTAAGTGTTCAGCTTGCGCTATGGTTTCCACGCCTTCAGCGATCAATTGTACTTGTAATTCTTCCGCGAAGTGAACCATCGCTTTTAAGACAGAAGCACTAAGGCTAGGAATACCAATGGTTTCGACAAAGCACTTATCGATTTTTAAGTAATCTATGCGCATGTGCTGTAGAAATGCTAACGAGGTTTGGCCAGTTCCAAAATCATCGATCAGCACATCAATACCATGCACTCGCAGCGCTGCAATGCATTTTCTCGCCTCTGAATCAATGAGCTGACGCTCCGTTATCTCTACCCCTAATGAGACTTTGTTTCGGCTCAACTGTCTGTCGAGCAATTGAATTTTTCTGATCGCGTTTGGTCCGACTAAATAGCCAGGCGGCACGTTAATACCAAGGTGGACAGGCAGATCAAAGCCTAATTTACTGAAGTCCTCTGCCGCTTTATCCAGAACGAAATCAGTAAGTAAAAAAACCAATCCACTTTGCTCTGCCGCAGGGACAAACTCATCCGGAGAAATGAACCCCTTACTTTGATGCTCCCATCGCACTAGCGCTTCAAACCCGAATAACTGACCGGTATCAACGTTAACTTGCGGTTGGTAATACAGGGTCAACTCTCCTCTTTTTATCGCTCTTTTAAGATCCAGTATCAAATTGCGATGAGGATCAATAAACTTATTCAACGCATACAAGCAAAGGTAGATCACGAAAATAATTGGAATTGAGTACAAAAAATAGGAAAGTGTTCTCTGTTTGACGAAAAGATCGCTGGCTTCACTCAAAGCTTCATACTCAAACATTTGCGACGATTTGATACCGATAGGATTACTTCCCGCTCTTAATGCTCCTTCTGGTGAAACTTGATCATGGATAAACAGCGCAGAGCGTTTTAGGCGTAAATCGTTGTTAAACCCTATTGTCGCATTAAAGTAGTCATGATCGATAATCGTTACGGCTTGATAACCCCGCTCTCCTTCCGTTACCACTAGCAAGAACTGATCGTACAAGCTATCAACACTACCAAGCGCTAGCGTTTGTCCCTTGGGAAAGGCGATGTGCTCAGCTAACGGTTTAGAGATACTTCCCAATTTCGAAGAACAAGTAATGACTCCCTCTTTCACAATGAGCATTTCTTCAATATCTCGTTCAAACATTAAGCTTTGCTGGAGCTCTTCACATCGTTCAGGGTGTAGCAGTGCCGTGCGGTTTTCTGTCTCTATTTGGAATAAAATTTCATCTGCAATTTGCACATTTTTTTCTAATAAATGATTGAGATTGTTTTGCACGCTTTCACGAGCTAAATACAAAACCTCTCCAATAACCAAGGGAATAGGCAGAAGGAAAATGATGGCTTTTTTAAAAATCGCCTTATTCAGCATATAAAAGTAACCTTTTATAAAACCGATTTACTGAGATGGTACCTCGATTCCGATACCCGCTAGCAACTCACGTTTTTTAACATTATTTGTTTGGATTAACTCAGTATGCGAAACGCTGAGTAATACCGCAAACTAAACAATGTCTTATTCACTCCTGTTCCAATTTAGTATCAAGCGCCTCAAACCTGAGACTTTAATTCGACACCATGTTATGTCTATCGGTACTTGCGAAAGTCTTTACCTGTCTGTTTCTCATCATGTAAGAATTACCCATTAAAATTATTTTTCTTTTCTCAGTAATTAAGAATTATATTTGTCGTAACTCCTACAACACGTTACAACACTCTCATGACGACAAACAAAGCTAATGCTAACCAGGTAAACGAAAAATCACTGCAGTTGTTAATGCAAGTTGCAGTTAGTCCGTTCCCAGTTTCTGCGAAAACGCTAAGCGAGCAATTGAACGTTCCTTTAAGCAGCCTTTACCGACACTTAAAACTGCTTAAAGAGTGGAACTTGATCGAAGAAAGCGTTCACGACAAGACATTTGTCGTTGGTCCGGCGGCATTATTACTCATGCACAGCTATGAGACCGCGCAACATGGGCTCGACATGGTCGAAACCATACTGGCTAGGTTGGTACAACAAACCGGGGAAATGGCCGCTTATATGGTACCAGCGGGTTATCGTGCGCTTTGTGTCAGACAGAAAGAAAGTATGCAGGCGCTGCGTTGCAGCTTCGTCCAGGGTCAAAGTCAACCTCTGCTGCGCGGTGCCTCATCTAAAGTGATGCTTGCTTTTATGCCTCAAAGTCGATGCGAGAAAATCTTGAGATATTTTAATCAAGATCACCGACGTGACGAGTGGGAAAAAGAGCTCACAACCATCCGTAAACACGGATATGCCGTCAGTACTTCTGAGATTGACCCTGGTGTTTCAGGTATTAGCGCACCGGTAATGAAAGGAAGCAAACTGATTGGCGCAGTCTCGGTGATGGCTCCGGCCCACCGAGTCGAAAAGGATAAGCAGCGCATTATTTTACATGTACTGCAAGCGGCAAGGGCACTACCACCAGAAAGGTAATTCATCATGTTAAGCTTTTTCAAACGCTATAAACTCCACCACACCGTGAAACAGCCGCAGCATTACCCTTTTTCTTTTATGACAGTGTGTGAGTATTTGCCACCCATGTCTAAGGGCGCGTTTGAATTAGCTGATCAAAGTTTGGAAAATGCTAGCGATTGGCTATACCAACAGCATGATCATGAAACCGCTGAAAACTTTGGTCACTTCAACCACGACAAGCTGGAAAATGGCGAGTTTCAGGAAGCATTAAGCCTTTCGCTTTCTCGCCACTCAATTCCTGTTTTAGTAACTAACTGTACCGAGGCAATCTTGTCCATGTTACCTGTGGTCGTGTCCTATCGAGACGAAGTGGGTGTGGTAAATATTGGACATGACATGAACTTGAAACCAACACTTGAACCACGTTTAGGCTCGGCATTCCATTTTGCTCTTTCTCGCTATCAAAACGTGCGATTATTTTTTGCTGGTGTTAGTGAACAAGATACAAAGCAAGAAACGTGGGAATACGCGGAAGATCAAGGTTGTGATTGGGTAACCGAGAAAGAGTTTTCTTTTCGTCATCGCAATAACGTTAAGCAACAGATCGGCAATTACCTAGACCACTGCGACCAAATAATCATTAGCATCGACCTTGGATCTCTAAAAACCAAAAACAGCCTTGATGGCGCGTCAGAAATTGATATCCAAATGGTTCTACGCACGATTAGGCAATGTCTGGTTGCAGGTAAAGTGAGGGCAATTCAGCTCGTTGGCGATCGAGATTGCCTGGTCTATTCGAGACAAACGAAAGCCATACTAGAAGAGTTATATCAGATGGCTCCACTCATCGTTCACGCTGCCTAGCGTTATAAACATTCAGAATCAGGATCGCTTCCTTCCTGATTCTGAACCAACATGCTTACTTATTATCCTTAACTAACAAATAGTTACACATATAAATCGACACACATCACACTTGCCTCTTGAACTAACCTGACACTTACGTTGTAATAAGGCCGCTAAACTTTGGTATGACATACGAAATAAAAAATAACCAAAGTTCAATAACTAAGCGGCTTCAAAACAAAAAATTACCGCAGCTATTCCAATTTCAGTGAGCATTTGCTCACGCTCGCTTGATGCCATCTTGTTCCACTCATTAGGACATTTGATGATGCGTCTTTGCAGTATTTTCACTGCGGTTCTTTTTTTACCGCTAACCTCACACGCCACCACTTATGACTTAGCAGATATCAAGTCAAACACTAATGTTGCCTTTTGTAAAAACGGAACCATTCATGTAACGGGTTCTACTTACGATTGCACTACAAATATTGTTCTCCCGAAAGGCGATCAAATTATAAATAGTAGTCAAAGCTCATCGTCTTTAACCGCTCATGGTTCCATAACACTCCGTGGGCAGAATGTCATAGGCTCAAAGGAAAGCCCTATAAACATCAAAGCTAAAGGAACTTGGTTAAAAATTAATGGTAATAGCTACGTACTAGGTAATGTCTCTGCTTTAGGTTCTATAAAAATAACTGATAGTGAAATCGAAGGAGATATAGAAACCAATGGTGTTGGTGGAAATGGCCGTTCTGTCGAGTTTCACGGAGAGCACAACGTCCTTAATGGCAACATCATTGCTCAAAGTGACGTGTACATCGAATCTGGTATGTTCTGCGGTGATATCAAATCAAAAGGAACAAAAGTAGAAATTAATCAACTGGAATCGTCGCTTTCTAATACACCAATAGTTGTGGGCAACATTAATGCTCTATCGGGGATAAATCTTAATAATACGACAGTTTTTGGTTCTTTGACATCTCAGGGACATACTGTAGATACAGGTTTTGGCACGACCAAAATATATGCGAATAAGCAAGCTATTTCGGCAATGCATTTTTCAATTAATAACTCCAATACTTCTATTTGTGGTAGTGTGACAGCCACCCTAGAATCAAGTTCAAATTTCAACCACTATTGCGGCATTGATGAACCCAATTGTAGTTACGCAAATCAAACACCAACAACTTGCCCTATTCCTTCTTATATCCCTGAATGTAAAATTACGCCTCCATCAGAGAACGCCTTCGACCTCAGCGTCACACCATCGGACGACATGGCACTGATGTGCGGCGACGATCTTCCGCAATTTACAGCAATGACAACCAATAATGGAGAAGTTGTAAGCGCAGAAGTCAGTGCAGCCCTATCACACCCTGACTTGTTCACTTTAGAGGTGATCAAAGGTCAGCAGACATTAAAAGCAAACCAATTTATGTCTGACGACAATGGTGAGCTCGTTGTTCGAGTGGTCCCGAACGATATTGATACCATCGCGTTAGGTACTAACTACACGCTGACTTTCACTATGGCAGAAGACACCAGCAAGCATCAAACGGTTAGCTTTATGTTTACGCCATTTATGTTTGAGGCCTACTCAAAGACGAAAAGCGCCACTTTAAATGAAATACGCGTTATTGCAGGTAAACCAGAAAACGTGCATACGCGATTGCTTGCTTGTGCCTCCACCGGCGAACCTGTAGTGGCAAGCAACTACAATGGTACGCCTAAGGTTTTTCATCCATTGGTTCAACCATTAGGAGGAAGTGAAGGAAACTTTAGCTATTCAGCGGAATTTAAAGACGGCTTGTCTGAACATGGTCTTGTCACGAACGAGTCCGGCATATTTGAAGTGACATTGTCCGATCATTTTGAATGTGAGGGATTTGAAGAATGTCCAGAAGAAGGCAAAGTGGAAGTGAAAGGGACATTTAATGTGCACTCGCGACCATGGACACTCGCTATTTGTGACAACCAACGTGCTTTGCCTTCTGGCACCTCTGAACAAGGAGAAGGGTTTCTTGCTGCCGGAGAACTTTTCTCTCTAACGGTGAAACCAATCATTTGGCAACCTGACGGCTCTGCAAGTGGATCTGTTGAATCAGCACGCTATTGTGATGCTTCTATCACCCGTAATTTTACGCTTGATGACGCTCCAGCAGCATCGGTTGTCTTGTCGAGTGAGCAACATACGCCATCAGAGACAGCGAACCAAACCTCAAAATTGCTAAAAAGTAGTGACTCACTGGCTCAGGCGCATAATTCAGCCAAGAATGATCAATTCGTCTTTAATGGATTATATTGGGAAGAAGTCGGGAGCTTGAGAGTAAAAGCAAACCTAGAAAGTAAATATCTAGGTATGACTGTGAACGAAGGCTATCGTTACGTTGGTCGTTTTTACCCAAAATATTTTCAAGTGCAAGACCAAGAATGGCACTACCCACATGGCCAAACTTTTGCTTACATGAATCAACCTTTTGAGAAAGTCACTTACGATGTTGTCGCACTCAATGCGAATAAGGAAAACGTGAAGAATTACGTCCACTTTTCGTCTAACCTTCAACAACATTTCGATTTAGGCGAGCTAAGCTCATACTCCGATCGGTTTTTGCCGCCTAAGCCTAAGAAGGTAGACTGGAAACTACTGGGTAGCGCGAGTGTTGGAACGTTTGTTATAGAGAAGCCCTCGACCAATGCGACTTGTAACAATAGCCCATGCTGGAAAAAGAACACGACAGATAAGCAATATCCTGATGGTCCATTCAATACCGAGACTAATAGTGATATCAGCCAAATAGGTTTAGTCTCAGTAAAAGCCGTTGATGAGGTAAACTTCTTCGACGATAGCGAAGTGCTCACAAAACAACCAGACATTCGATTCGGTCGTTTGAACTTTCAAGATGTAGGTGGCAACCAAGGCATGGTGATCAAAGTGCCACTTGCTGTAGAAACTTGGCAAAACGGTCGATTTACGACTAACTTCGATGACAACTCAACAACGGCGAGTGGTGAATATTACTTCAGCACGCCAATTTGGTCTCATGCGCCAGCAAACAACGCCCTGCTTTCTGGCGTTGGAACGATGAGTATTGGCAGAATGACCGATATCGTTGCAAGCCAAATTGACTCAGCACGCGAGCAAATACAATTCCACCTGGATTTAGACGGCTCAGGTAATCGCATCCCTTGGCTGAAATACGACTGGGATAGCTCTACAAGTGAAGAGGAAAACCCACCCGTCATTGTTACGTTTGGTATTCACCGAGGAAACGATCGCATTATTTATCGTGGTGAGCCAAATATGCTTGGCCTAAATTAACGCGAAACGACAAAACAAAAAAAGCCCCTCAATTGAGGGGCTCTTTTCACACAGACTGTGTAATTTACTTTGCGCCACGACGCGCTTTCAGGCGCTTCACCATAGCAAGACGACGCTCTGCCGACCCTTGGTCTGTTGCCGACTGGTTCGGGTTATTACGACGACCTTGACGATTCTTAAACGCTGGTTTTGAGTGCAGCTTTTCAATGTAAGATTCACGCTGTTTTGGTTCATAGCCTGCAAGCTCAATACGGCGAATGCGTTGCTGGATTAGATTTTCAACCTGAACAACCGTGAGCTCTTCATCTCGATTTACAAATGAAACGGCATGACCTTGTTTACCTGCACGGCCTGTACGACCAATTCGGTGAACGTAATCTTCCGCTAGGAAAGGCATGTCATAGTTCACAACGTGAGGTAAATCTTCAATATCTAGACCTCGAGCAGCGACATCGGTAGCCACCATGACACGTGCTTTACCGGACTTGAACTCTTCTAACGCACGACGACGAGCACTTTGAGCACGGTCACCATGACAAACCACCGCTTTGATACCATCAAGTTTCAGCTCTTTTACAACGTCGTTTGCGGTCTCTTTGTAGTTCACAAATACCAACACTTGTTTCCAGTTCTTACGACCAATCAGCTCCGAAAGCAGTTCCGTTTTTCGCTCTTGATCAACTGGATATAACACGTGAGCAACTGTCTGTGCTGTCGTATTCGCTCGCTCAACTTCAATACGCTTAGGCTTACGTAGGATATCTTTTGCTAACAGATTTAGTTGGCTCGAAGTCGTTGCTGAAAACATCATAATTTGCGGATCAGTATCCACATCTAGCATGATCTTACGTACTGAGTGAATAAAGCCCATGTCCAAGATACGGTCTGCTTCATCAAACACTAAAAACTCTAAATGTGCGACCGAGACATTACCTTGTTCAATGTGCTCTTCCAATCGACCGGGTGTAGCCACTAGGATATCTACACCGTTTTCTAATGCCGTTACTTGAGAAGACATTTTACGGCCACCGAAAATCGCAGCCACCGACAGGTTCGTGTACTTCGTGTAAGCTTTGATGTTGTCAGCAATTTGTTCAGCAAGCTCGCGAGTTGGAGCCAAGATAAGTGCGCGAGCAGTCTTACGAGAAGCGCTACGGTTACTGTCTAGGAACTGCTGAATCATAGGCAGAGAAAACGCAGCCGTTTTACCAGTACCTGTTTGTGCTGTAGCGAAAATATCATGGCCTTTGCGAGCCATTGGAATCGCCTTCTGTTGAATTGGCGTTAACTTTTCATAACCGCATTCTGCCAGTGCTTTAACCACTTCTGGCGCAAAACCTTGAGATGAAAATGACATTGAGCGTATTCCTTAAACAAACCACTAAAAATAGCTTTAAAAATTTAGCCGTGCACTATACCCGAATTTGAGTGATTTATCTCACTTTTCTCATTGAAATCCTACAAAAGAAAAAACGGTGAGCACAGATATATTAGTGGTTCACCGTTTTCGTTTAACCTTTGTTCGATTTAACGCTTGATGCCAGATAACTGAAGGAGAATTCGCTCAAGCTCATCCCATGGCAACAGCTGAGAATCTATCACTTCTAATCGTGATTCAAAGCCTTCTAAGCTGATTTCATTCACCGACACGACTCGGTTGGCAACATTAAACGCGTAACAACCTTGATCCGTATTGACCACCGCTTTAACACGCTCTGCGGTCAAGTCCGAAAGCATAGAGAAAAGCTTTTCAAAATCAAACTTATACTCTGCCCCAAACAACCACCCACAACTAAAATAACCCTGCCCTTTGTTCTCTTTGCGCACAAAGGCTTCACCAGGCGCCAACTGGAATTGAGGCTCTTGATGAGCGTGGTCATGATGATGTGACTCGATATGGGAAGAAGCGCTGCCGTAAACCCGCTCGATATCCAAGACTTCTATCGGTAACTCACCATCATGAATAAGCTTACTGAATACTTTTGAAGGGGATTGGTCCGTCACCCAGTCATTAAACACATCAAGGTCGTGGCTGGAACATAGGTCAACCTTACTACCAATAACCACATCTGCACTGTCTAACTGGTCCACGAAGTTTTGGTTAGAAAGATACTTTTCATCACTTAAGTTACGCGGATCAACCAAGGCAATCGTCGCTTTAAGATCAACGTAAGGTTCATACTGCTGTGAGGTAAGCGTCGCGATAACCTGTTTTGGATGACCAAGGCCTGTCGGCTCAATCAATAAACGGTCCGGTTTTTGACGCAATAATGCGGTGATACCTACCGACATCGGCACACCCGCAGTGCAGCACATACAACCACCCGGCACTTCTTTAATCAACGCGCCTTGGTCGGTCATCAATGCACCGTCGATGCCAATCTCACCAAATTCATTGACCAAAACCGCCCAGTTTTCTTTTTCCGGTTTGTTCTTCAGTAGATTTAAAATCGTGGTCGTTTTACCGACACCCAAAAATCCGGTCAGTATGTTGGTTGGTACTCGATTTGACATGCTTATCTCCGACACGTTAGTGCATTAATGCTCCAGCAAAGTATACGGAGAATGTGACTCGCTTCAACGCTTTTTATCGCACTCATCAAGATCATTGCGTGATGCGTTGGCACACATTTTTCGAGCTTGTTTGGGCTGACTTATCAACTCTGAACGCTTCATATCGGACAAGTACCTACCGGTATAAATAACGCAAGTAAAAAACGCGATAATAGCGACTACGATGGGAAGAACTCCGAGCGTGTTTTCGAATTTAAGCGCAGCAATAGCCAACGCGAAAACAACGACAGAGATAAGTGCGATTGACTTACTTTTGTTGCTTTTCATAATAACTCGCCTTTCGTAAAGTTAGCCCCTAACACCTCCTGTACTAGAGGAATGCCAGTTTGAACAACATCCAACCTGACTATTCAATGCTACTCCTTTCGCTACTTGTGAAATTTGACAAAGCTAACATTTACTACAACATCAAACGACGAGCTTATTATTATCTTTCAGACACTTACTGGATTTTAAAACACTTACTAGCAAATCGTTCCACCGCTTACCAGGATATCGCTATCATTGGCAATACAAACTTGCGCCACCAGCCTTAGCCCTTCGACTATCATGTCCAAAGACATAGAAGGCTGACTGCCATCTACTGCTTGTTCTGGCAATAATGGGATATGAACAAACCCATGACGAATAGGTTTGTCTTTTAGATAATGTTGGATGCCATAAAAAAGGTGGTTACATACAAATGTTCCGGCACTGTTGGAAATCTGGCTAGGTATCCCCTGCTTTTGCAGCGTTTGAACAACACGCTTTATCGGCAGCGTCGAGAAGTAAGCATCAGGACCATCGGCCACCACGGGTTCATCAATCGGCTGATGACCAGCGTTATCTGGAATACGAAAATCATCGACATTAATTGCGACACGCTCTGGGGTTATCGCGCTACGCCCGGCCGCTTGCCCTACAGTAATCACACAGTCTGGCTGGTGCGCTTCTATTGCTTCAATAACGACTTTCACCGAGTCATATCGAACTACGGGGACTGGGCAAGTAACTATCACACCGCCTTTTATGGCCGCAGCCTCTAATTGCTTGACCGCTTCTAAGGCGGGGTTAATGGCGTCACCACCAAAAGGTTCAAAACCGGTAATCAGGACTTTCTTCATAACAGCCTTTAGGAAAAGAGTTTTACAAATTATTGCACTCCCCTTTACCCCATCCAATAGCAAAAGTATTGATGAGATAAACCAGACAACATTATGTGACTCATGTCTAACCAGAGAGTGTTTTCTGCCTCATTGAATCTAGGCAAGTTCCGGACTATCGAGACTAACTTATTGATGATTAGTGGCAGGGCAAGGTTCTCTCATTACATGACGCACGTAGAAGCTTGGTTTCCACGCTTAACTTAGGTAGAGTACGCGACCGCAATGCAATTCGAAGAGATTGAATACAATGAATATTGATAACCATGTAATCGAAACGATTGAAGAGTTAGAGGCATTTCTGCATTTAGTAGAAAGCGGCGCTCTTGGCCTTGAAGGTGTCACTGGCGTTGCGCTAGCCACCTCTAATACCGATGGTCGTCCATTTGTTGCCGTATTAGGAGAAAAGCACCAATTGCTCCTCGGTCGCTGGGTTTCGCAGCACGTATATGACAATGGTAAAGACATCGTTCGTAACGGCCCAACCAGAAAACACTAAGCGCTCGACGCCACCTATAACATCACGCCGTCTTATACACCAAGCGTATGCTTTGAAAGCAATGCGCTTGGTTTACTCAAAAAATAAAAAAGAAAAGGCTAGCCTTTATTAATTTTGTCGGTATACTGCACATCAGCTCTTACGGAAAGAGCTATTAATGTAATTAAAGATCAAAGTTTCTCTCAGTTCCACATCGAATTCCTCGTTTACGTTCCTGCGACAAAATAGTTATCTCTAAAATCATATAGTAGCACTTGATATTAGCTAAAAATTCAATATTTAAAACAATCAAATATAGAGGTATCTATGTCTAATAAATTAACTGGTTCAGTAAAATGGTTCAACGAAACTAAAGGTTTTGGTTTTATTTCTCAAGACAATGGCGGTGATGACGTATTCGTTCACTTCCGTTCTATTGTTTCTGAAGGCTTCAAAACTCTTACTGAAGGCCAAAAAGTATCGTTCGTTGTTGAACAAGGTAACAAAGGTTTACAAGCAGCTGAAGTAACTGCTCTGTAATTCTTTGTGTGGCACCAATGTTGTTGGTGCCACAATCCCCTTCCACTTATTACTGCCCTTACTATTCTCTATCTAAGTTTATATACCCAAATCACTTACCTCTCCCACACCATCATTAATTACTTTCAATAAAGTCACTTTGGTATACATCTTTAGGTAATCACACAACCTACCTTGCAATTCCAGTTTGGAATTAAATTAATCTCATTCATATCTGAATCACTTCGCCTCATGCTTTGCTCATAAAAATAAAGTTTATAAAATAAAAGCGATTGGCGAATATAAGAGAAAAAATGAAATTAAATATATCTGCTCAATCAATAAATTCTAATAACTACGAGCACATAATCCCTAGCTGAGAGGTTGAGTCAGCACTGAAATGTCATTACATGAAGCCATTTATCGGACAACACTTCATAGGGACAGCGTGTGGAGTCACACACTTCGGGGTATTTGTTGAGTTAGAGGAACCGAACCGAAGGTCTCATTCCTTTATCAAGTTTCCAAAATGGTGAGTTCGAATTTGATGCAGTCAAACAAAAAATTTCCAGCCAGAGCGCCACGTTTACTTTAGGAGCTAAAGTGCACGTGTTGGTTAAAGACGCCGATTCGAGACAAAGAAAGATCATGTCCAACTTAAAAGACGCGGAACACGCGGTAGGTTAGCCTGTTTTAGGTTACTTTCTAATCCATTAATCAAAAATAAAAAATAAGCTTTTAATACCGCAATTAACTTGTGACATTTCGCTGACATCGACTCATTCTAAAACCCTAATATCTGACAAAGGAAACGAATCTAATTTTTGTTTCCAGACACCATCGCAGAGTGTATTTCCAGCATTCTGTTTGCCTCGAGAGGTTCTTATGACAGCCTAGGATCTCTCGAGGCTTTTTTGCATCTATTCAAACCACCTGATTCTACATCACAACTATTATCCCCTACACAAGTTGTACTTTTTAACTAGTGCACTAGATCGCGAACTCTGATTTAAGCAACTGATCACACAACCACTTCTAAATTTTGGGTATAAAAGTATCAATACTTTCGTTAACTAGGATGTAAATAATGAAAAACTCGTTTGATCTCACTATGCCCAACGAAGAAGGATACTTTGGTGAATACGGTGGTAGCTTTGTTCCACCTGAGCTTGAACAAATCATGCATGACATCAACGCAGCTTATGAGGAATGCAGCAAAGATCCTGAATTTAAAGCGGAACTCGCTCGCCTGTATAAGCACTTTGTTGGACGACCTAGCCCAATCTTCCATGCGGAAAACTTGTCTAAAAAATACGGAGCAGACATCTACCTAAAGCGCGAAGACTTAAACCATACAGGCGCACATAAAATTAACCACTGCTTAGGGGAAGCCATTCTCGCTAAAAAGATGGGTAAGAAGAAACTAATTGCAGAAACTGGCGCAGGGCAACACGGTGTTGCGCTTGCTACAGCCACGGCATTGGTTGGCTTGAAATGCGACATTTACATGGGTGAAGTTGATATCGCCAAAGAACATCCGAATGTCGTCCGCATGAGAATCCTTGGTGCTAATGTCATTCCTGCCACTCATGGGCGCAAAACCCTCAAAGAAGCGGTAGATTCTGCATTCGAAGCTTATCTGAAAGATCCTGATACACAACTTTATGCGATAGGCTCTGTCGTTGGCCCTCACCCATTCCCTAAAATGGTACGAGATTTCCAATCAATTATCGGTAACGAAGCACGAGTTCAATTCAAAGAAATGACCGGCAAGTTACCCAATAATCTCGTCGCATGCGTTGGAGGTGGTTCTAACGCGATGGGGCTATTTACTGCTTTCTTAGAGGATGAACAAGTCGCCATTCACGGCGTTGAACCTGCGGGCCGCTCTTTGCAAAAGGTTGGCGAGCATGCTGCAACACTCACACTCGGTGAGCCAGGTATCATGCACGGATTTAAGTCTTACATGCTTAAAGATGCGCAAGGCGAACCTCAGGAAGTGTACTCTGTAGCAAGTGGCTTGGATTACCCATCGGTTGGGCCTCAGCATAGTTACTTAAAAGACATTGGCCGTGTCAATTACGGCTCAATCAGTGATGACGAAGCGATTGATGCCTTCTTTGAGCTGTCTCGTGAAGAGGGAATAATCCCTGCTATTGAATCCTCACACGCTGTCGCTTACGCAATTAAACTCGCACAGCAAGGAGAAACCGGCTCGATTTTGATCAACTTATCAGGCCGTGGTGACAAAGACATTGATTTTGTCGTTGAACACTACGGCGCAAAATACGGCATTGAATCACTCATATAGCCTAACTCCGTAGCCTAACCCTACATGCAAAAAGCTACCTGGTACTAGGTAGCTTTTTGTTTTTGTCTACTATTTTAAGAAGCAAGTCCCTTTACTCACTGCTCTCACTATACCTTTAGAGCATAATTCGATTAACCGATAAGAGCTGGAATGCCTGGAAGCTGACCAACAATAGCAAGGGAGCCTGCACATACGATAAACGCAGTGCCAGGAATCAGATATTTATCTTTGCGCGATAGTTCGTTAGCACGCTCATGGTCGCCGATAAGCCCGAGGTTATCCAACAGCATCGTGATTGCCCAACCGAAGACTGGATTAACGAATGCACAGGCAAAAATACAGATACCTGCACTGAGTGAATCTTTATGCTTATGGATCATCTGCATACCCGCTTCAAGGAGTGGTAAGAATACACCCACAATCAAAGCAACGCGCAGAACAGGTTCCCACATTGCTAGATCCATTGGGTAGCCAATTACCGCCGCCGCAATACACATGAAACCCGTCAACAGAGCGCCACCTGGAATAGGACGCTTGGCAATTGCGGCAGGAATCATGTACGTTCCCCAAGAAGAAGCTAGGTTTCCGCCCCCTAAGAGTGAACCAACCCCCTGACGAACAGATGCTCCGACCATCGTGTCGTCGACATCCATGAGTACACCTTTCGCTTCTTTTGGGTAGTTAAGTTCTTGAAACACACGATGGCCGAGATAATCAGGGGACCACATAGCGACTGCCAGTAGAGCAAATGGAGTCACGGCAATAAAGTGCTCTAGGGTTGGCCAGCCTAGCTGCCAGCCTGTATCTTCCCCCCACCAGTAGAATGGACTGAAATTAGGTAGGCCCGGTTCTGTGGTAAAAGCAAACTCAGCGCCCATCAAATAAGCAACAATACCCGCGAGTGCAGAGCACAATGGGATAGCGAGCCAACGTTTATTGATCTTGGCTAAGTAAGCGTAAACCATAACGGTTAGGCCTATGACCACAAACGAAATGTAACCTTGGTCCGTACTTGCAGCCCACGCTTCCGTCTTATTAATTTGCCCGAGCAACCCAACGGCACCAAGGTAGATCAACAACCCTCCTCGAACCCCGATACCAGTAAGAGTCATGAGTTTAGAGCCACCTTTGGTTAAGGCGAGAATTAACCCAAAAACACACACCATCAAACCTAGCGCGAGAGGGTGCCCTCCTGCAGCTGCAATCATAGGAATCAGCGGTATCATTGGGCCATGGGTTCCCGCTAAGTTTGCATTCGGGTTTAGGATGGCAGAAAACAGTATGACGAACAGGGCTCCAGCGATAAGTAATTCGTAACGCACGTTTTCTGCGATGAATTCCGGAGATAAACCAAACTGAGCAGCAAAAGCGGAAACCATGGCAGTGACCATAACCACTTTACCAATGGTTGCTGCTAATGCCGGTACCCAGTCTTCGATTTCAATACTGTAATCACGTGAAGGCAAATGAATTCCCCAGCGACGGAAACTCATGACGGTTAAATCATGATTTAGAAAGTCTTCTCGGCTTTCAAATTCATGCGGTTTTTTGCGCACATCCCTGTAAAAAGTCTTACTTTTGTCAGACATTGAGTCATCCTTTTATGTTTCAACGTTGAACTACGTCAACTAGAGTTTCGCTTGGTAGACAGGCCTTCGACCAATACGAGACAACACCCACATCAAACTTCTAGGCCATACTAAGAAAGCGGCATGAACCAATTTTGATTTTGAGCTTATTAAGCATGTGTTGCTATGGGTAGGAATATTAGACATTAGTAAAAGAACAACAAAAATCTCACTTATTACACAATAATTTAACATCGAGCTGGGACGCTTGAACTTTTAAGAGTCATTTTTGAGCAGAGAGCCAAGTAGAGCGGCCAATTCCGATTTATACTTTCAAGGTAGAGAGCACTGTGCTCGCATCCATCGCAAAGTAACTATAGATATCTCTACATTGTATACTTTGTTAAACTCCGCCCTTTAATGAGTAAGGCCCTTAAAAATGATGACTGACGAAGAGAGAATCGAGCTGCAACAGAACAATCCACTGCACGGATTAAAGCTAGAGACTATGTTGCAAGAGTTAGTGGATTTTTACGGCTGGGACATTCTAGATACAGCAATGCGTTTTAATTGCTTTAACACTAAGCCTTCGATTGCAAGTAGCGTGAAGTATTTAAAGAAAACCGAATGGGCGAGAGAAAAATTAGAAAACTTTTACCTTTATCGCTTTAAGCGCATGCCACGCGCGAGCGAAGAAGAATACAACTTACCACCAAGAGCTCGTACCTTCCCTCATGGCCTTGAACCTAAAGAGCCAATGCCGCTAACCGTTGACTCTATTCTTAAGTCACAAGCCAAAGCAGCGTCTGCATTTAAAAAGCGTTCACCTCGCGGACGCCCTGCTCGTCGCCAATAACACTATCTTGAAAAGCAATAGAGCCCTACTGGTAGCTCCAGCAGGGCTCTATTGTTCTTTAAAGGAATGGCTAGAAGCGAAGACTCAAGCTAGTGAGCATTCCTTTTCTCTAACAACTCCCGTAAGTAAACTCACATGTAGTTTACGTTTTCTATTGATTACGCTTTTTCTTCTTTTTACCCGTACCTGCCGGCTTCGCTCGCGGCTTCATTGGTAAAAAGTAGGCTTCACTCTGATCGTCTTCCACTTCAAAACCGACTACCTGCTCGCGTTCAAGTTGGAACTTATTTTTCTTTTCTATCACTTTGAAATGGTGGTAGTCGTCGTAATCGATAAGAGATAATCCTAAACCTACTTCACCAGCACGACCACTACGACCGATTCGATGCATATAATCAGCAGGGCTACGCGGAAGATCGAAGTTAATCACCACTGGAAGTTTTTCAATATCAAGGCCGCGTGCTGCGATATCAGTGGCAATAAGAACTTGAATCTCGCCAGACTTAAAACCGTCAAGGACACGAGTACGAGCGCCCTGCCCTTTATCACCATGGAAAACTTCAGCGGTAATACCGCGTTTTGACAGCTATTGAGCTAAATGGTTACAGGCATTCTTAGCATTCACAAAAATCAAAGTCTGTCGCCACTGATGCTGTTTGATTAAGTGCGCGAGTACCGCCGTCTTCTCACCTTTATTTACACTAAACACGCGCTGCACCAAAGTGCTGGCTTCTGCGCTCTGCAACTGAACATCAACAGGGTCGCGGAGCAACTGCTGAGCCAGCGTCGTGACTTTATCAGGGAAAGTAGCAGAAAATAACAGCGTCTGTTTCTTCTCTGGTAGTAACGCAAGAATCTTATTGAGTTCTTCGGTAAATCCGAGGCTCAACATTCGGTCGGCTTCGTCAAGAACAAGCGTTTTTACTTGGTCCAACTTAATCGCGTTACTGGATACCAGATCAAGTAATCGACCCGGCGTTGCAACAATAATGTCACAGCCACCACGAAGCGCCAGCATTTGTGGGTTCACCGATACACCACCAAATACGGCAACCGTTTTGATCTTATCTCTGAGATGGTATGAGTAAGATTTGACGTTATATGCCACCTGTAATGCCAACTCACGAGTTGGTACTAAAATCAGGTGGGAAACGAAGTTGCCACGGCGATTGTTTGATTCGTCTTGCTGAACAATTTTTTGCAAGATTGGCAGCGAAAAAGCAGCGGTTTTACCAGACCCCGTATTGGCACCACCAATAATATCTTTCCCTTCAAGGATATCAGGAATAGAACGGGATTGAATGGGCGTCGGTTGGCTGTATTCCAACGCTTCTAGTCGCTCGACTAATGTTGGAATCAGGCCAAGATCGGCAAATGTCGCTTGCTGTGTTTTATCTGTCATTACGATGAGTGGCTCAGTGCTAGTAAAGGCCGTGTATCTTATGCTATTTCGCGTCTGGATGTTAGAGATAATGGCCCAAACAGAAGATTGGTGAAAGAAGCACTATAGAGTTCAGGAATTTCCTTTCACTAACATGAGTTAATGGTTTCGATAACCAATACTCTACGACCAAGATGGTAGCGTTCGCGACAAGCAAAGGGAAAAGGAGCCAGGCACTCTGACTCCTGTAAAGCAAAATACAGCTTGAGAAAACCCTATAGCTTATAATTGGACAAAAATGCGTTACGACAAATAGAATATTAGCAACTAATGGATAACTTCAAGTATTGAGAGCTAGCGCATGACATGTACATACGCTAGCAGGGTGCTTGTGCCAAGAGCTTGAAAGATGATTTAATCGCACGAACTAGGGTCTAAAACATACGTCCGACTTGAGGATTTTAATGTAAGTTCTTGTTCAGAAGTACATTCAATATAGTCATATTGCTTTATTTTTTCTCTCGTGTTGTTATCTAACCATATGGCAGAGGCAATAGAACTTAATACTATTATCGCTATAGAATATAGCCCTGTTTTTGTCGAAAATGGTACTTTTAGTAATAGTTCTGTTGACCTGTGTAGCATAGCTATGGGAATGATCGCTATAAAACCAAATATTAGAAGGCCTACAAAAGAAGCAACATTGTTCACTAAACCTGCTAGTTTTACTTTAGGAATGATACCGATTGAGTTGTTAATGCTAATTAACTCATTAATTGAGCTGTAGCTCAACCACACCATAAAAACCATAAGAGGCCAACTAGCCATCACTTTAAGCCAACGCTTTATCTTTAGTCTTCGGTTAAATTTTTCATTAGAAATCATTAATAGTTTTCTCTACTTGATTCTTCATCGGTTCCGTAAATTTAAATTGGTCATCTAGTTTAGATATTTCCTTTCCTACAATAAACGCAGTAACAGCGAAAATACCAAGTGTTAGAGCGGTTGGCACAACAAGTACCGTACTTAATGTTGCGACTCCCAGAATAGTTATTCCTTGAGCGATAACTCCTGCGGCAATGCCCTTAGATATATCCGCTGTAAATTGGCCGACCACTTCACCTAGCGTTTTTTCATCATGTAGAATGTAGTCAACCGCATTAACCGCACCACTAAACACAAGTTCAACATAGATGTTGCCTTTCAAGAAACTGACATTGCCTTGAACAGTATTTAGAGCATGACCAATTTTAAGCATTTGTGGTGTTGCTTCTTGCCAACGGATACCTAGGTCTAAATATTTAGGCTTGTAGTTCTCAACCACAATATTCATTACACCATTGATATTGACAGCTTTAGCGGTTGCCCCCAACCGCCAAGCTCTTTAGCGACCTCATAAGCGCCTTTAAGCCCCATGCCTACGCCAGTGTAGTCCTTGCCGTTCGAAAGTTGTCCATGCGAGTCTTTGATGAGCAAGTCTAAATACTCGTTACCTTCTTCAACAGTCAGTACCGCAATACTCACGTTCTCTTGTTGAGAGGTGTCCCACTGATATTCTTTAGCTTGCTTTTGTAAATCATCGTTCCATTCTTTTTCTGTTAGGTCGTAAGCTTGTTGGACCGCTTTGCGTTCAGCAAGAACGCGCTCTCTATTTTCAGCCCATCGTTTCTCATCGCTCGCGGTAGATCTCAGCTCTTCCTGACGTTCTCAGCGTTGACGTGCTGCTCGTTCTCTAGTGGTTTCTTGTCTTTCTTCTGGGGCTACAGGAGAGGATTCATATCTCATGGGAGTCGGTTTTACTGATAAATAAAAAGGATAATAACAATATTTTCAGTGATTTATCATCCCCAACAAGATTGCATGATGATTTAACCAATTAAATAGGCAGTTTGACTAATCAAACAAGCACAATGAAGGCTCAATAGTGTTGAGTTACATTCAATCGGATAACTTTTCGTAGGGTAAAACGTACGAACCAAATTTTGTAGAGTATTTATTCCAGTTCTTTTTTGGGGCATAAAGAGTTAGCCTAACGGTCTGGCTCTTTTGAATGAAAAAATAGTCTGGTGGGAGAACTTGTAAGGCTGTGGCAGGTTACACTCACTTACTCCTTAGGCAGGTGACCAGTTTCCTTCGCAAGCTTTTGCATCGCCTCGGCAAACGTTGTTGTCCCGCCTTTAGCTTTAAGCTGTATTACCTTATATCCCAACTTTTCCAACGCTTGGCGCTCTGCCAAAACAGCTTTGTCATTGTGTTGGCTACCTTGAGCTGGCTGATGAATGTAACATCCCTCTAGTTTACCATCTTCGACCAATTGGTGATGTTTCAGTGCATCGATATCAAAATTCATAATAAGTCTTTTCATTAAGAGTGGGAGTTTCTGTGGCTAGTTACATACGCTTCAAAGGCTTCACGACACTATCTAAGCCTTCAATTTTGAGCGCTAAACATAGCTTGAGCAAATCCCCTAGCTCGCCGCTTGGCCAGCCCTTTTTATCAAACCACAGTAAGTATTCTTCAGGCAGGTCGATTAACACTCGCCCTGCATATTTCCCAAATGGCATTTGCATTCTAGCGAGTTTAATGAGGTTTTCTTTTTCTAACATAAGTGACAGAGAGTTAAGGTAACTCGTCCAAGGGTAACACTGGTTCTCCCTCCTCACCAGCAAATCGCAGTCACGTTTATTTTTGGCGGCCTTGACTCGCTTTATGCTAGAGTACGCGGCATAAAAAATGAGAACGAGAAAGCAATGAAGTCACCTTGTCGAGCTGCATGTAAAAATAACGCCGGAATATGCTCTGGTTGTCACCGAACGATGGATGAAATCATCCAATGGAAAGACAAAACCGATCTCCAACGAGATGCGATTATCGAACAAATCGCAGGAGAAGATTCAACGCACAGTTGTCCTGAGTGCGGGACTCAAGCCCATTGTGATATCGCCGCAGGCAAAGAGACATGCTGGTGCTTTACTATAGAAACCCGTGATTTACCCAAGCCAAGCGCCAACCAGCTGTGTTTGTGCCGAAAATGTCTAGAAAAAAAGCCAGTCGCGTAATACGACTGGCTTACTGATCATCGTTTTCTGACTGGTGTTTATTTAGCGGTTAAAGCGGACGCTTCAAACTTAATGCCTTCCCACCCTGTCACCATAAAATTACGAATATTCTGGTGATCGCTGTTCTCTGGATACTGCAATACATCTTCACGATAAAAACGGCCAAAGCAGGCTAGCGTCGCTTCTTTGTCTAGGTTGTTTAGCAAACCGAAAGCGAAGATCTTACACGAACCGTTGTTCTCGCCTGCATTGTTTTGTGTCTCACCATTTACAAAAGCGGTTGGCTCAAACGTATAGTTATCTTCGATCACCGCCATCGTTGCTTCAAATTCGACCTGCTCTGGTGACGCTGCCAATAAATCTAAAAACGATTTTAATTCCATTATTCCTCTATCCCTACTTCATCATATTGATGACACATTAGTTTCATAAAAAGCCAATATAAGAGTCATCAATCATACATATATTCAGAGCCTTACCAAATCACACGTCATTCAGCGCTCTATCATTCCAGTTGCGGAAATGGACAGCAGCATAAAACCCATGCTGATTGACAACCTATCGGATTGATAAGGAGATATCATGATCACCCCTTTAAAGGCAATCGGTGCACTCGCATTGTCATCACTTGCCATCGCGTGTTCATCACAACCCGAAGATACCGTGGCTTCATTCGCTACACAATGCAAACCTACCACTGCGCCCGTTACTGGGGAAACTTCAATTCAAGGGTTAACGTTTATCGGGACATCCGTTGCTGATGCTCCATTCGATACATCGGCAGCTGAAATCGTGAGTTATGACGCCTGTACAGATAAGCTCTATGTGGTGAATGCTCAAGCAAAACGTATCGATGTACTTTCTATGGATGACAACGGCGTACCAACGCAAAGCGCATTCATTGATCTCAACAGCGCTGGCGAAGCAGCGGGCATTGAAATTGGCGCAGCAAACAGTGTCGCTGTATTCAATGGTTTGGTAGCTGTTGCGATTGAAAACAGTAATAAACAAGCGAATGGTATTGTTGGCTTGTACCGCTCCGACGATTTGTCATTAGTCATGACGTTTCCAACAGGCGCATTGCCAGACATGGTTGACTTCTCGAAAGATGGCCGATACATCGCAACCGCTAATGAAGGAGAACCAAACAGCGATTACAGCATTGACCCTGAAGGTAGTATCACTTTGATCGATCTGAGCCTTGGTGTTACTCAAGCAGAAGTGTCACAAATTGGCTTTAACGAATTTGATGATTCACGAAAAGCAGAGCTTCCAAAGAATGTGCGTATTTCGGGGGCAAACGCCACCATCGCACAAGATCTAGAGCCGGAATACCTCACTTTTGCAGATAACGGCAAAATCTATGTCGCGCTACAAGAAAATAACGCCATGGCAATCGTCAATCCAGAGAGCAAATCAGTAGAGCGAATTGTTGGCTTGGGTGAGAAGTCTTGGTCGGGCGCTAAACTCGATGCATCCAACAAAGACAAAATCCTTGGGAACTTGAAAAGCTACCCACAACTGGTTGGCTTATTTATGCCTGACACTATCGACAGCTACTCAGTGAATGGGAGTACTTACATCGTATCGGCAAATGAAGGCGACGGGCGTGAGTACGGATTCAAAACCACTCAAGAACTGTGCGACAAAGCTGGCTTTATGTGGGATGAAGACGATTACCTCGGTACAGATGAATATACATCTGAGCAAGGAACCTGTTTAAGCCATATTGATGAAGTGCGCGGTAAGAAGCTGAAAGTGGCAGCAGAACACCCATTGGCAGAGGCACTAAAAGACAACAAACAACTCGCGCGTTTAAAAGTGATTAAGCCGGAACAAACGCTTTCTGCACAAGAGAATGTTCAATCATTTGGCGCGCGTTCATTTTCGATTTGGGATGAAAACGGCAAGTTGGTCTTCGATAGTGGTGACGATTTCGCGACTATCGCGCTGCTGAATGAAGGCAAGAACTTCAACAGCACCAACGATAACAATAATAGTGGCGATGACCGAAGTGATGATAAAGGTATTGAGCCAGAGGCGATTGAAGTAGCACAAATTAACGGTCGTCATTACGCGTTTATCGGCTTGGAGCGTCAAGGCGGTATCATGATTTATGACATCACAGACCCGAAACAAGCGCAGTTTATGCATTACGTAAGCCGCCGTGATTACAATCAGCCAGTATGTACAGAAGTCGAAGATGGCGAATGCATGAATGACACATACAATCCAAAAGCAGGCGATTTAGGTCCAGAGTCCATTAATTACTTTACCCGTAACGGTGGTCATTTTATCGTCGTTGGCAATGAGGTATCGGGCACGACATCCGTCTTCCGAATCAATCTATAAAGTAATGTAAAAGTCATTTAGAACCAAAACGCCCGACATAAGCCGGGCGTTTTTTGTATGAGGTAATGTCCTACTCTGCCGATGCTAGCGAGTCACACTTTGATGCGCAGATAAAATCGTTTTTATGCAGACCTTTGATAGAGTGACTCCACCACGTTACGGTAACCTTACCCCATTCCAACAAAATAGAGGGATGGTGGAACTCATCTTCTGCCAGTTCCGCGATTTTGTTACTGAAAGCCCATGCTTGTTTGAAGTTCTTAAATTTATACACCTTTTCTAGTTGAGGTATGTCTTCTCTTTCAATGATCTGCCAATCAGACAATTGCAGCAGCAGAGATTGTTGTTCTTCTTTGCTTAGTGCAATGGCATCGATACTACAAGCTTCGCATTTTTGTTCATTCAACATGAGCAGGTTCCTTTGGTTCAAAAAGTGGAGGAAGCAGTCCAGCTTCAATCGCTAGATCGGCTTGTTTCAATAAATTTAACTGACTGATTTTAAAAAGCTGAGAAAAGTCATCAATCACGTAGTACTTCGGTTGCATGATGTCGATACGATAAGGCGTTCTCAGCACTGTTTGTAATTCAAATGGGTCGCGAATTGCTACATCACTCTCTAATGCGTAGAGGGTTTCGCCAGGAGATGAAAGAATACCACCACCGTAAATTTTGGTTTTGTCCCCTTCTTTCACCAAGCCAAACTCTACGGTAAACCAGTAGAGGCGAGCGAGATAGGCTCTTTGTTTTGGGGTAGCGGCTTGCCCTAGTTGACCATAATGCTCGGTAAATGCAGCAAAGTCTGGGTTGGTTAACATCGCGCAATGACCAAATATTTCGTGGAAGAAATCTGGCTCCTGTAAGTAATCGAACTCATCTCTTGTACGCAAGAATGTGGCGACTGGAAAGCGCTTATTACCGAGTAGATTAAAAAATCGGTCGAAATCAATAAGCGCGGGAACGGGCTCCACTTGCCAACCTGTTGTCTCCATCAAGACACGATTAATTTCTGGTAACTGAGGAACGCGGTCTTGAGGTAAATCAAGCAGCGTCAAACCGTGTAAATAAGCCTCACAAGCTCTGTTTTGGATCACACCCATTTGTCGTGTTACCAAATCTCGCCAAATGGCGTCTTCTTCACGGCTCCATTCAACCCTGCCTTCCTGGTTTACGGGTTTAGAACGATACTGGGTCATGGCTCATCTCCATTAACAAATCCTTTACATTAAGCCTATCTGTAGTCTTAAGAGCTTCCAATCCCTGCGCGATTTTCTCAGCATCATCCCGATGTAACATATTGTTTACAACTCATCGTAACTGCATGATTTTTATGACACGATATAATATCTGGCTTGTTTGACTTTATCGTGTATTCCTCTCAAACTAAAACCTGTTATCACTTTGTTATAGAGGGACCTATGCGCGAGAGCAGCAAAGTATGGCAACCGAGCGAAAGTCGTATCGAAGAAGCCAACATTACACAGTTTATTGAACACATTAATCGACAAGGAAATACCCTTGAAAGTTTCGCTGATCTGCATCAATGGTCACTCGATCATGTAGAAAAATTTTGGCAGGAAGTTTGGCTATTCTGCGACGTCATTGGCACTCAGGGAGAGACCATAAAAGAGCGAGCAGAAAGTCGCTGGCAGCAACCCGTCGAAAATAGGGATATAAAATGGTTCCCAAACGCGCAAATTAACTACGCCGAAAATTTGCTAACCTACGCGTGTCACCAACCCGATGATCTCGCGATTTGGTTTGAAAATGAACGTGAAGAAAAACAGACCTACACATGGAAACAATTGTGCGAAGAAGTTTCGAGTGTGCAGCAATGGTTGAAAGAATGTGGAATTAAGCAAGGTGATGTCGTCGCTGGTTATTTACCTCACCTACCTCAAACGGTGATAGCTATGCTAGCAACCACCAGTTTAGGGGCGACCTGGACTTCCACCTCACCTGATTTTGGCGTCGAAAGCGTTTTGGAGCGCTTTGGTCAAGTGAAACCCAAAATCCTGTTTACTTGTGATGGCTATACATTCAATGGCAAAACTTTCGATATGTCTGAGAAAAACCAGCATATTGCGGATCATCTTGATGGTCTTAAACAAGTTTGCCAAATTAGCTACCTTAAACCACACATTTTTGAATGCGATGTCTGCACCCAAGATTGGCAAAATGTCCTGAATCAATACACCCCCGAAGCGTTGACTTTTACTCGTGTGAATTTTAACGATCCGCTATTTGTGCTTTATTCTTCAGGCACAACAGGCAAACCGAAATGCATCGTTCATTCCGTCGGCGGAACGGTGCTTAATCACTTGAAAGAGCATCAACTGCATTGCGATATCCAACCGAACGACCGAGTGTTTTATTACACGACCTGCGGTTGGATGATGTGGAACTGGCACGTTTCTTCACTCGCGAGCGGTGCATGTTTGGTGATTTTTGATGGTAGCCCTGTTTACCCCACTCATGATGTGCTCTGGGACCTCGCAGAACGAGCCGAAGTGACGCTGTTTGGAACCTCAGCAAAATACCTAGAGGCGCTGGAAAAAGCATCTTTTTCTCCGCAGAATAGTGATGCATTTCCAAGTCTGAAAACCATTTGCTCAACGGGCTCTGTTCTGTATCCAGAACAGTTTGATTATGTCTATCAGCACATTAAAGAAGATGTACACCTCGCCTCGATTTCTGGCGGAACAGACATTTGTGGCTGCTTTGTTCTGGGCAACCCTATTTCTCCCGTTTATCGGGGAGAGTGCCAATCAGCAGGGTTAGGGGTTGATGTCCGAGTCTTTAACCCACAAGGTAATAGCGTAATGGGAGAGCGCGGTGAGTTGGTTTGTGCCAATCCATTACCCAACTTCCCTACTGGCTTTTGGAACGACACCGGTGAGAGATATCATCGCGCTTATTGGGATAAATTCGACAATATTTGGCACCACGGCGATGATGTTGAACAGACCAGCGTTGGGGGATACGTGTTTTATGGTCGAAGTGATACCACGTTGAATCCCGGTGGCGTAAGAATCGGCACGGCCGAAATCTATCAGCAAGTGAACTGTATAGACGGTATTCTAGATTCGATCGCAGTAGGAAAAGAAGTCGATCGCAACGAACAAATATGGCTGTTTGTCCAATTAGTCAAAGGGGAAGAGCTCAATGACGAGATGATCGCTTCCATCAAAGCACAGCTAAAGTCTGCATGTTCTCCAAGGCATGTACCTAGTGCGATTTACGCAATAAGCGATATACCTAAGACACGCTCAGGAAAGCTGGTCGAGTTAGCCGTTAAGCAAGTTGTTAACAACCGAAACGTCGAAAATTTAGGCGCAATAGCCAACCCTGAAGTGCTGGAGGAGATACGCAGGATAGTCGTCTCAAAATAACCTCCGAAGACTTAGTTGTTCGAGTATGTCCTTGCCTGCACCATGACGACTTGTTTAGAGCAAGTGAAGTTACACATACCCTCAGCAGATAAGAAAAAAGCGAGCTTGTTAGCTCGCTTTTGTCAATTTTTGTTCTTTATTCAGCGGTATTAGCGACGACCAAGCCCCATTAATACCGACATTGTTTTACCATCAGATGTAATGTCAAAAACGTGTCGCGATTCAACTTCAGTAAAACCCGCTTCTTTCAGTGCACGCTCAGACTTCGCAAGGGTAAAACCGTCTTGTTCACATTCTGCAATCCAATCAAAATGAACAAAATAGCCGCCGTGGTTAAGTAGAGAATGCGAGATCGTTAATGACGCGTCTAAGTCTTCCACGAACGCTAAAACTGATGATGCAACCACCAAGTCGAACTGTCCACGAAACGCAGGGTGCTGAGCAACCAAGCCGCGAGATAGTGCATCTACCACAGGTTCTACGTTGACGAGCTCTTTTTTATCGAGTTCCTCAATCATGGCTTCCGATGCGTCTAATGCTACGATGTCTTTAACCATCGGTGACAATCGTTGACTTAACTGCCCTGTTCCGCATCCAAAATCTAGTACTTTAATGCCATCAAGCTGAGTTAGCTGTTGTAACTGCTCAAACACCGACTGCGCAAATTGCTCTGTTGCTGGATTTGATTCCCAGTTTTTTGCTAAGCCGTCCCAATCTTGTGCCATCGTGGCCTCCATGTTCACTTTTTGTAACCCACATAGATTACCGCAAAACCGTTAAAAGACCATAGACTTATCTGGCGGATTCGCGTTTTTTTCGATAATCTTTCATGGCTTTGGGAGCGCATCTGCATAATACCCAAATTATTTGAATTCATTTATTGGTTGTGTCAAATCATGAACTTAACTCAAGTAGAAGCCTTCTGCACCATCGCTGAGTGTGGTTCTGTTTCTGAAGCGGCAAGGCAACTCGACTGCAATCGCACCAAACTCAGTATGTCGATTAAGGCATTAGAGAAAGATCTCGACGTTGAATTGTTTAACCGAACTGGCAACCAGCTCACCCTCTCTGAAGCTGGGAAAGCCATTTACAAAGATTGCGAACACCTACTTATCATCGCACAACGGGTCAGAAAGACCTGCGCTCAAATCTCGGAAGGGTTTAACGCGGAAGTTTGGGTAGCACGTGACGACTCCTTACCTGATGATCTCTGGCAAGAATTATCTCATACATTGAATAACCGCTTTCCTTCAACAACCTTCAACTTAATCTTGGCATCCAGTGGCGACTTAGCCAACTTGGTCAGTACCCACCAAGTAGATTTTGCTTTCGGCGTTGATTATGAGCGAGTAGACGATCCTCGTATCGTATACAACCCGTTAGGCAAGATACGTATGATGTCAGTATGCAGTGTAGAACACCGCCTAAGTAAGATGCGCCGTGTCTCAGACGAAGATCTACGTAGTCAAATGCAAGCACTAATGGTGTACCTAAATGAGAAAGACAACCCTGAACTGCAACCTTTCTCGACTCGATATATTGGTTTTTCGAGTTTTGACTACATGCTGAACACCATCTTAGAAGAAGACGCTTGGGGCGTGCTTCCACAACCATTAATCCGCCATTACCTTCGTCAGCAGAAGCTCGCCGTTATCAAACACACATACGGATTGACGCAAGAAGACTACTGTATGTTTTCACCTAACGGCCATGCTGAGCATCCTGCAATGACGTGGTTAGCAGATAAATTGAGCGAGTATTTATTTGACTTCTAAACATTTTATCAGTGAGCGTCAATTTTACTGACACCAAAAAACAACAGTAAGTCGTTGTTTTGTAAGAACATAAATAAAAACGCATTTTTTTAGATTAGTTACTGGTCACTTTGTGGTTGCCTAAATTATCTTATGAGCGAAGAATAGTAAGGTATTAAAATTCAAAGGCATCTTTTATGTGTGACAGGACAAGCAAAAACGAAAACCGTATTCTAACCATTTCAGCCCTTTTGGCATCTGGGTTCGCTGCTGGTGGTATGGTACTTGGCTTGCTTGTAGGCTCAATTGTCATCGTTTTTGACGGTGTTTACTCTTTGGTCAGCTTACTGTTAACTTTATTGTCACTGGCCGCTTCTTACTATATTAACAAGCCTTCAAAATCTGTATTCCCATTTGGAAAAGCGGTCTTAGAACCAATCGTTATTGCGATAAAAGCAGCCGTCATTTTAGTGGTTGTAAGCTTCTCTCTCTACTCTGCGATATCAGCATTGATGTCTGGAGGTCGCGAGGTCGATGCTTCTATTGCGACCTTATTCGGCATCGTGAATGTTATCGGCTGTGGTTACGCTTGGTGGTTTATGGCGAAACGCAGCCGCCGCTTCTCATCAGGCTTGATTGAAGCGGAGAAAAAACAGTGGCAAATGGATACTCTGCTAAGTGTGGCGGTGACCGTAGGATTTATCTCGGCTTGGGCTGTTTCACTAACGCCATTCTCTGAGTATGCGGTATATGCCGATCCCATGATGATGGTTTTAATGGGCTTTTACTTCCTCAAAGTACCGTTCGATATGCTAGTAGGTGCCTTACGTGAACTACTAATGATGACACCAAGCAAAGAGCTGTGTCAGAGCGTTGGCAAAGATGTTCTTGAGATTGAAAAAGTAACTGAGCATCAATTGAAACTGGCTGGCGTAACGAAGGTGGGCCAAGAGCTACGAGTAAATGTGGACGTACATATTGATGACGACACATTGGAGCTTGATACACTAGAGCACACTCGTAAGCAGCTTATCAAGCGACTGTCGAAGCACAGATTCAAGCTTCAACTACACTTGAACGTCGCTTATTAGAGCGCCACCAAAGAGCCGTTAAAACTCAATAAAAAGCTCCCAATCTCGGGAGCTTTTTTAATTTTTTCGATTTAGTTGCTTCGTATTCGAATACAGCTCGCAAGGGAGATCTGTTCGTTGCTCACTTAAATTCTCTGATCTCGTTGGTAACTTATCCAGCCGCTTCGCGCTTCTCTTTGGTGACTAACCAACACATCAGCGAGCCCACCGTTACCATCACAACGCCCTGCCAAAAGCTATGGCTCAGAGTTACGCCAAGAATAATGGAAGAAAATAAAGCGGAAAAAATGGGCGTGAAGTAAGACAAGGTGGCGAGAAAAACCATATTGCCGCCAACGATCGCGATGTTCCATAAACCATAACCACCAGCCATTAAAGCCGCAGAAGCCATTAAGTACCCCATCGCTTCCCAACTGAATGTCATTGGTGGCTCATCGGTAAACGCATATTTGACCCAAAGCGAAACAGCTGTTGCAATGAAAAACAGGGTAATCGCATTATGTTTAGATTGCTGCCTTTGGGTTAAGTTGCAATAAAAGGCCCATATAACCGCCCCAGCGAAAGCCATAAAATACACCAGAGGGTTACTACTAACATTGGACATGATCTGAGTTATGGATAAGCCATTCTCACCGCTCACAGTCCAAGCAACCCCAACAAACGCCAGCGTAACTGCTGGATAAAGCAACCAGTTTGTTTTTTTATTGCTGCCAAGGACCGCAAATAAAACCGTCAATGCGGGCCAAAGGTAGTTGACAATCGACACCTCAATTGCCTGTGCGCGCGAGTTGGAATATCCCAAAGATAGAGCGAGAAATATTTCATAACAGACGAACATCGCACCACCAAGCGCAAGATACTTGGGAGAAAAGTAAGACAACTTTGGAATACCGACCACGATAAGAAGGAAAACAGAGCTAAGAGAGTACAACATGGCTGCCCCGCCTACAGGACCTAAACTCTCCGTAACCAACCTCGCGATGCCAAGCAGACAACTCCAAGAGAGAATCGCGATACAACCATAAAGTGTGAAACGAAATTGCACTGATTTCATGTGACCTACCACTCACGAATGCCAAAGGAAACGTCAGCTTAACTCAAAAATGATCAGGTTCAACGTACTGTTTTATAAAAATCAGTATAAAAATCATTCTATTAAGCCGTTGGAGTCGATATGAAACATTTTCTGCCCTCTAGTGTTATGCTTACACCCTTTGTTGTGCGCTACTATGATGAAGATGACAACGAGAGTGAAAACGTTAAAACACATTCGGAAACGCATGGTCTAGATAGCGAAGAGCAATCTAAGGAACGTTCAGAGTAAAGGAATCCAAACATGAAAAAAGTCGCAGTCATTTTAAGTGGTTCAGGCGTTTACGACGGTTCTGAGATCCACGAAGCAGTGTTGGCGCTCTACGCCATCGAGAAGGCAGGTGCAACTTGGCACTGCTTTGCACCTAACATTGACCAACTCCACGTCATCAATCACCTAACTGGTGACGAAATGGATGAAACACGTAACGTATTGATCGAATCAGCTCGTATTGCACGCGGAAATATTGACGATGTAGCCAAACTTAACGTTGATGAATACGATGCCCTACTGCTTCCAGGTGGGTTTGGTGCCGCGAAAAACTTAACCGACTTCGCTGTTTCGGGTGCGGAGTGCTCCATTAACACACACGTAGCTCAAGCTTGTCGCGCGTTTGCTAATGCGAAAAAACCAGCTGGCTATCTGTGTATTTCTCCTGTCATTATTCCGATGATTTATGAGCAAGGCGTGAAAGGAACGGTAGGCAACGATGAGGCAGTCTCAATAGCATTTAATCAAATGGGCGGTGAACACACCACGTGCCCTGTCGAAGACATCGTTTTTGATGAAAAACACCTCGTACTTTCAACCCCTGCTTACATGTTGGCAGAAAATATCTCTCAAGCGGCTTCAGGTATCGAAAAGTTAGTATCAAAGCTGATTAAAATAGCTTAATTATTAGTAGTTAGCTTATAAAACACTTCCCTATCCCCATTGATAATTAAGTTATTAATGGGGATTTTTTATACTTTAGTCGAATTTAGAGATATATCCGCGTCAGAAGTCAATTTCTGCCAATCGTTTGCGTCCATAGTTTCATATTTGTTCTACTTTATATCAGTGTTGCACTTATACGCAGTGCAACAAGATCACTGTCACAGTTTTTCTCTTGCAAGTACCTCTAAGTAGGTAAACTTGCTTCAGATCAACTTCAATCTGGAAACGAATGTGCGACAGTAAATGGCAAATTAAGAAAGATTATTAAAAATAACGACGGAGCTATCCAATATGACAAGTGCATTTTTTATCCCTACGGTAAACCTAATGGGCGCTGGTTGTTTGAAAGACGCAGCAGACAGCATCCAATCTCAAGGCTTTAAAAAAGGTTTGATCGTTACGGATAAGATCCTTAACCAAATCGGTGTAGTCAAACAAGTTCAAGACCTTCTCACTGAGCGCGATGTAGCAACCGTTGTGTTTGATGGTACTCAACCAAATCCAACTATCAGCAACGTTAACGACGGCTTAGCACTTCTTACTGATAACGAATGTGACTTCGTTGTCTCTCTAGGTGGTGGTTCACCACACGACTGTGCGAAAGGTATCGCGCTTGTTGCTTCTAACGGCGGCAAAATCGCAGATTACGAAGGCGTAGACCAGTCTGCAAAACCAATGATGCCACTTATCGCAATCAACACGACGGCAGGTACTGCATCTGAAATGACGCGTTTCTGCATCATCACTGACGAAGAGCGTCACATCAAGATGGCTATCGTTGATAAGCACACAACACCGCTTATCTCGGTAAACGATCCAGAGCTAATGCTAGCTAAACCTGCTTCGCTAACTGCGGCAACAGGTATGGATGCCCTAACTCACGCGATTGAAGCTTACGTATCTATCGCAGCAACACCAATCACTGATGCGGTAGCAATTAAAGCGATTGAGCTTATCCAGGCTTATCTACGCACAGCAGTGAAAAACGGTGAAGATCTAGAAGCTCGTGAACAAATGGCATACGCGCAGTTCATGGCGGGTATGGCATTCAACAACGCGTCTCTAGGTTACGTACACGCAATGGCACACCAGCTAGGTGGTTTCTATGACCTTCCACACGGTGTTTGTAACGCGATTCTTCTACCTCACGTACAGCGTTACAACGCGCAAGTATGTCCTGAGCGCCTACGTGACGTAGCAAAAGCAATGGGCGTAAACGTAGAAGGCATGTCTGCTGAAGCAGGTGCAGCGGCAGCAATCGACGCTATCGTTACTCTAGCGAAAGATGTGGGTATCCCAGCAGGTATCAAAGAGCTTGGTGCGAAACTAGAAGACATCCCAACACTAGCAGACAACGCACTGAAAGACGCTTGTGGTTTCACTAACCCTAAACAAGCAACTCACGAAGAAATTTCTAAGATCTTCGAAGAAGCGATGTAATCTCGCTAACTAAACAATTCTCTAGCCTTAATTCAATCCCCGATCTCGTATCGGGGATTTTTTACATTCATATACAAGTGAATCTCTGCCAAACATAGTCTTTTAGTGTTAGCTTTTAAGTATTAACACGATTCATATTGGAAGGAACCATGAGAACGATTGCTGCTACCCTACTCGCTTGTTTATCCTTTTCTGCCAACACTGCCGAATACCGCGCCAACGAAGTGGCGAATGGATTTCAGATCCCTTGGGGGATCGAGTTCTTAGATAATCAACGCGTTATCGTCAATGAAAAGAACGGTACGGTTTCGTTGCTGGATATCACCACAGGCAAACCTCAAAAGTTGTTTAACGTTCCCAATTTGAACACCAGTGGACAAGCTGGCTTATTGGATGTCGCGCTCGCACCGAATGCCGATAAGCAAAACCCGCAACTCTTCTTTACCTACAGCAAGCGTACGAGCAAAGGCAATACGGTGGCGTTAGCGACGGCACAATTGCAAAACAATCAGCTTGTAGGTTGGAAAGATCTCTTTGTTGCTGATGCCTTCACCGATACAGGTCGCCACTACGGCAGTCGAATTTCATTTATTGACGACAAAGTTTACTTCTCAATCGGTGACCGTGGCGAACGTGATAATGGGCAAGACACTCAAACTCATGCTGGCAGTATTCTGCGCCTTAACCTTGATGGTTCGGTTCCGCAAGACAACCCATTCAAACCTTCCGAAGCTCGCCCTGAGATATGGAGTTACGGGCACCGCAACCCACAAGGTATGTTTTACGACGAAGCAACAAAACAGCTGTGGTCGATTGAGCATGGACCACGCGGCGGCGATGAAATTAACCTAATCAAGAAAGGCGCAAACTACGGCTGGGCTAAAGTCTCTCATGGTAAAGAATATTGGGGTCCGTTGGACGTCGGGGAAGCTAAGTCGTTACCGGGAATGGAAGATCCAAAGTTGGTATACATCCCTTCTATCGCACCTAGCAATATGATTTTGTACCGTGGCGATAAATACCCAGAGTTGGACGGAAAAATCCTCGCCGGTGCATTGAAACTGGCGCACATCAACGTGGTTTCTATTGAGAATGGCAAGCTTACCGAATCAAAAAGATTGATGGAGAATCTTGGTGAGCGAGTAAGAGATATAACCATCAGCCCCGATGGCTATATCTATTTTTCTACCGACAGCGGCAAAATCTTTCGTCTTGAGGAGAAATAGTTTTCTCTGACGAACGAGTCAAAAAAGCTAGCTCTTTAAACTCACTGCCACCGTTTCATTGTCAAAGTCGAGCGTCATGGTCGAGCCCAATGGAACGGTAAGCATTGGGTGGGTATGACAGCTATCAAAGTCATACAAAATTGGCAGTGGTTGACCGTTAAGTACTTCTAATAACACGTCTATAGGTGCTCGTCCTGTGCCTTTATCGTTGAACTTTTCATGCTTGCCGAGCACAACCGCACCAACTTTATCAAACACGCCAGAAAGCTTGAGCAGCGCAAAAGAGCGTTCGACCGTTTCAATACCCTGCAAGCAATCTTCCACCAGCAAAATATCGCCTTGTTCGATACTCGGCATAAACTTGCTTGCCCAGATGCCTGTCATGGTATTGAGGTTGCCGCCAATCAAGCGTCCGGTGATCTTGCCTTCGCCTTTAAAGTGCCACTGGTTCGCTAGCGTGTGCTTTGCGCGGTCTTGCTCGCCCCACTCTATCCATTCATCTGTCCACCCTTGAGGCATTGTGTATTGATGCGCCAATCCATCTAACGTATTCACAATCGACTCAAACGAAGCGAAGGTCTCGTCCACCAGTGGCGGGAATTCACCCAGAGATGCCACTAAAGCGGGACCATAGAAAGTAACGATGCCGGTTTGTGCATAAATGCCCATGAGTAGAGCCGTCACATCCGAATAGCCAACAATGATCTTGGGATCTTTCTTCAATGCCTCGTAATCAATGTAAGGCAGCAATGAGTTACTGTTGTAACCGCCAATGGTAGACATAATACAGCGCACTTCAGGATCACGAATCAGCGCATTCAATTCTTCTACTCGCTCTTGAATCGAACCCGAGCGATATTGGTCAGTTTTGCCCGTTAAGCTACCTGCTTTTAGCTGGTAACCATGGGATTCCACATACGCTTTGGCACGTTCAAAACGCGCAGGTGCGAACACCGTGGCTGGGGAGGATGGCGAGAAAAAGCCGATGGTGTCGCCTTTTTGTAATGGTTTAGGAATGATCATGCGCGTCCTTGTTTTGTGATACATGGTTGATTTATTTTCGTACAATCTAAGCAGAAGAATCTAAACTTAACAATAACCTTTTGTTTTTTAAAACGATAGTTCGGTTAAGTTGTACGAGGTCATTATGATTCCATTCCCTTTACAGCTCGATAAAATTAAAGCCGTGGTGTTTGATTTAGACAACACTTTGGTGAGTTCTGATATGAACTTCGGCGAATTGCGACAACAGCTAGGTTGTCCGCAGAGTGAAGATCTATTGGATTTTGTCGACGCACTTGAGCATCCTCACCATAGAGAGCACGCTCATAACGTGATATTTGATTACGAGATTTCTGATGCTGAGCAGTCTGCGCCAATGATTGGCTGCCATGAATTGCTCGCCCACTTGCATCAAAATGAAATCAAAACCGCTATCGTGACGCGCAACTGCCAAATCGCCACTCAGCGCAAACTAGAGCACAACCAAATCTCAGTAGAACGAGTCATCACTCGTGAATGCTTCCCGCCCAAGCCAGACCCTTTGTCTCTGCAGGTATTGGCGAAAGAGTGGCGTTTGATGCCTGATGAAGTGCTTTATGTCGGCGATTACCTTTACGACTTGCAGGCAGCGTATAACGCGCAGATGCCCTCTTGCCTTGTGCACCATGGGAATCAAGAAACCTTCAATGACTCAGCCTCGTTGGCGCTTAATGAACTCAGCGATTTACTGAGCCATTTCCAATCCTTACCACGCAAATAAAGCGCACACATAAAACACGCACACAAAAAAGGGGCACCAGCGTGCCCCTTATGACTTATTCCCGATTGTTTCATGCGTTCCCAAGGATTGCTTGGGTGATGCGCTGCTTAGCCTTGTAGGTAAGCGTTAAGCATCCACATTAATTTTTCTTGCTCACGGATGTAGTCACCCATCAATGCCGCTGTACCTTCGTCATCTGCTTCACCCGCGTTTTGTAGAATCTCACGCTGTTTTAGAAGTAGAACGCTAAAGCCTTGAACCAGACCTTGTACACACTCCTCACCAGAAGTCGCGTTTTGATGTTCTTTAATTTCACTTGCTTCCAAGTAGTTGCTGAATGCGTGTGCTGGCGTATGACCCAAAGTTAGAATACGCTCTGCAAGCTCATCGATTTTTGTTTGTAGATCAGTATAGATCTCTTCAAATTTTACGTGCAGTTCGAAGAATTGCGTACCTTTAATGTTCCAGTGGTAACCACGAGAGTTCATGTATAACACTTGGTAATGCGCTAGCAGTTGATTTAACTGTTGAGCTAGTTGTGCTGATTGTTCGCTGTCTAGACCAATTAGGCTTACTTGTTTGTTCATAATCTTGCTCCTAGAAGGATGATACCAATCGTAGTAACGAACGATTCTCTTACCGGGATTGGTATAAAGTTTAAAAATTCTTTTGCAGTATTTGCTGCCGATGGAGTCATATTACGACTCTGGCTCGGTGAAGAAAATTTGGTTTTAACTATGATTTAAATAGCTAAATCCAATGAGCAAGTAGACGAATATCGGCGTATCATCCAACAAAAAGCCCCAACCCTTTTTGTGTAAAAAGAATTGGGGCTTTTTGACTATTTGGTTAATGTTCAAAAGTCGATGAACAGACGTAAACCTTATCTATGCCGTTTTGAAAGTTGCCATCTGTTGATTCAGCTCGGTAACTTGCTCTTTTACTTGCAATGATGTCTCTGATGCACGTTGGCTGTTATTCGACACCTCATCAACTGATTGAGTAATACCGGACATCAATCCAGTGATCGAATTGGTCGCATGAGATTGCTGCTCTGCCGCTGCCGCAAGCTCTGCCATTTGTTCATTCAAGGAACCTATTTGCTCAGTAGTAACAAGCAAACGAGTTACCGCTTTTTCAATGTGCTCAGCGCCCTGCTCCGCAAGTGATTGACTGTGTTCAATCTCCTCAACCACCGAATTGGTCGAGCGTTGAATCGCGTTGATAATGCCGTTGATTTCCGTCGTCGATTGAGTAGTGCGCGTCGCTAACATACGCACTTCGTCCGCCACAACCGCAAAGCCTCGCCCTTGGTCACCTGCGCGCGCTGCTTCTATCGCGGCATTCAATGCCAGTAAGTTAGTTTGCTCTGCCAAACCTTCAATCACTTCCGTCACTCGACCAATGGCTTCGCTCTCTTTGCTTAGCTGTGTGACTTGCGTACTCGCAGTTTCAATGCTGCCGTGCAAACTTTCCATGGTGACTTTGTTTTGCTCTAAAGCATCGCGACCTTGTTCAATCTCGCCTTTTGAATCAGAAAGCTTCTGCACAGATTGATTGGCTTGATCTAGAGTGTTACGCGCTGCTAAAGCGATTTCATCCAATTGGCTTCCCATTTCAACAATGCTGGTCTGTTGCTGTTCAACATTCGATGAAGTGACTTGCGCCGATTCCAATAAAGCCCCCATGCTGGTATCCACTTGGTGCGCTTTCTCACTCACCCCTGCCACGATGCTCGCTAACGATTGGTTCATGCGGTTAATCGAATCAGTAAGGTCTGCCAATTCATCTTTCCCAACAACAGTTAACGGAGGCTGAGAAACATCTCCTGAAGCGATGGTCTTGGCTCGCTCCGATAAGTTTTTCACTCGGCGACCAATGGTATTGCCCATGTATTTTGAAATCGCTACTGCGGCAAACAAAACCAATGCCGCAGCAATCAACATAGTGGTGAGTACGTTCTTGATCGACTGATTAATACCCTGTCCACTTTGATCAGCACGACTTTGCTGAGCCAATACGATCGTTTCTAAACTTTGGTCTAGTGCATCCGCTGCTGGCAACAGTTCATTCGCCATTAACAAGTTTGATTCGTTCCATTCTGGCGATTGACGCAATGCAATTACCTGCTCTGCTAAAGGAAAGTACAGTTGCTGCATTTCCTTAAACAGTGACCACAATGATTGGTCGTTATCAGTCAGTCTGTCGAGTTTACTGTCGATTTCCGCCACGGACTGATTGTGGTACTTAATCAAGTCGTGGTATTTGTCCAAATGATCTTGCTGCCCGTACAACAGGAAATCTCGCAGAGCAGACAGTGCATTGGCGAGCGAGGTATAACTGTCGGCATAGACTTTAAACAGACGTTTTCTGTCTCCACCAAATGGGTTTCCTGACTCTTCATTGATTAAGCTTTGAAGCTGATCAAGTGCCACTTCTGCAATGGGTGCCGCTTCGTTAATAAAGAGGTTGTGCGCGGGCAAGTTCTCGTCACTGTGGCTGAGTTCAATCAACTTGTTTAAAGAGACTTTTACCGCATCCCACTGACTTTGAATCGCTTGAAAATCCTGTTCAGAGATCAAAGCCTGCAAAGTCGGAAGCGACTCGTCTGTAGATGCCATGATATTGCGTACGTCCTCACTCAGACGTGCACTCGCCTCTTCATCGCCACCTAGCAACATGTAGGCTCGAATAGAAGACAGCGACGCTTGAACGGACTGTTGGATACCGCGACTGGTGTCGACGGTCGGTAGATCAGATTTAAGTAACGAAGAGGCGTATTGCTCTACGGTGGTGACGTTGCGATACGTGAATACCGCTGATGCCATAAAAAGTACGGCTAGCAGCACAAAACTGAGCTGCAACTTCCCTGATATCGTAAGGTTCATCCATAAACTCCTGACAACGATGAGCCTTAAATATAACGATGTTTACAAAAATGTTAAATACAGGTATCAAAAGTTACTAAGAAAACCATGTAAACCACTATTTCAAGCCAAGAAATGGGACTTATTCGAAGTATGGTATGCGCTCACTACGTAAAATCAGATAATTAACGTAAGTGGTTTCTAAGCAGTCTTGCTCCCACAACGAGAGAATCCGCTTGGTGGCAAAGTAGTAATCTTTATTACGCAGTAGCACGCCCACCGTACGGTTGAGCTGCTCAAAGCGCTGTTGCTCATTAGCAGAGATGTAATTGTCTTCATTCTGAATGATGGGCGCCAATCCATCTGCAAACCAATTGTTCAGAATTTCACGCATCTCTAGTTCCGACTCCGGCACATCGATACTCGACAACTCACGATGCTGTGGTGGTGGCACTATGTACTTTGACGCTTTTGGCGAACTGACATAACGGTACATGTCGCTCCTCCTTGTAAATGACTCTTATACCCAAGTGACTTCAAGATGCAGGATTCAGAGCGTTGTCATTGATTCGGGGTCAAGGAAAACAACGCAGCGTAATAGTCAGCTCTTTCCAAGTTGTTTGACACAGAAGCCGAGTCAATGACACGCTCCCGAAGGGCGAGCTGTCTTGGTTTGTATACTTTGTTGTCGATTCTTGATTTAGACCCACTAGACCTTTAAATCGCCGCCGCGTCTACAAACCAAGCCATTCTCGCTGAACCTAACATCTCGAGGTTACTTGGGTATAAACTAGCTAAGAATACTTTTTTCAATTTCCAAGTTTTTTTCTACAGCTCATAGAAAGAAGCCCAACAAAAAAGCCATGCAAAGTAGGCTCTGCATGGCTTTGGTTCGGGCAGCAATGACACTGCCCTTGTCTAGGACTGGTTACATTGAGCTTTGATCGAAATCGTTGCCTTGGTCAGTACCCGTTTGAGTATCCGAGTCGAAGCTGCCAGAGTCATCCGTGAAGTCAACACCTTGATCTTGACCTCCCGCACTTGTCCAGTCGCTGCCGCCAGATTCCATACCCGCCATATCTGGTTGCTGATCTTGAGCAGAACCCTGCATGGTGTATTGATCATCGACTTCAACTTCAACTGTGCCACTCGCACCTTCTACTGCGCTGCCCAATTCGTCGTAACCTTGGAATTGGATTTCGCTCGTACCTTCGTAACCTTCTGGTAAGTCAACCGATACTGGTTGGTTCAGGTTGCCACTTAATGTGAAGCTGCCATCACCATTATCCAGAGCGTTGCTTACTGATGCACCATCAGGTAGACCGGACATTTCTGCATAATCCACCGATTCGTTACCACTGACCTCATCTGGAACCGAGATAGAAATGGTATCGCCTGGTGCTGCAGTCACATCAGCTGCGCTCTCCTCTTCGCTGTCTGCACCGTTTGCTGCTTGCTCTTTAGGCTGTTGCGCTTCGCCAACTTGCTGCTCTGATGATGCTTGAGCAGTTTGAATTTGTGGCTCGTCACTTTGCGCTGAATCGTCCGCAACTTGGATACTCAGATTCTGAGTCGATACTTCACCGTTGTCGTTGACCTGAACATCCATAGCCAAATTGCCATCGAAGTCATCGTTCGGCCAGTATGTCCACTCTTCATCACCTGATTTCGCGAAGAAACCTGCATCGTTTGCATCAGCGACATCCAACACTTCTGCTGAAGGGCTAATGCCAAGCTCATCAATCAACTGTGCTTCCGTTAGTGTTAGTGAACCATCATCAGCGAGTGCGTAGCCTTCGCTGGTGGTAGTTTCACCCTCACCTTGGATGTCGACATTAAAGAAGCTCTCAATGCGGTTTTCACCATCAGTTGCAATGAAGCCAACTTGAACATCTCCGGTGTAGCCTTCTGCTGGTGTGAATTGGTAGTTACCTTGGTTATCGGTCTCTATCACACCTTGACCTTCCATTAGGCTCACTGACTCAATGCTCAAGCTGTCGCCTTCAGCATCGCTCAAGGTCGATAGCATGTCATCATTGGTGAACGACAAGGTGCCATCCGCTGCCATTTCTGTGGTAGAAATGCTGTCGATTTCTGGAGAAGCATTCTCTTGTGGTGCGTCTTCTTTCACGACCACACCCGTTTGCTCATCATGAAGCACACCGTCTTTATCAATCACGTAAGCGATATCCGCTTCACCAGTAAAGCCTGGTGCTGGATTGAATGTCCATGTGCCATCACCGTTATCGACAATCTCACCTTGGCTGCGATCAGCTAGGTGAACGAATTTCACTTCATCACCCGCGTCAGCGTCTACGTTTTCTGCCAATCCGATTAGGTCATCTGCGGTTAGGATAACTGGCTCACCCGCTAGGGTTTCGAAGTCACCTGAATCGATGCCATCTTCGAACTCTTCTGGCTCGTCACCATAATCCACCGTTGTTGCGGTCACGGTTACGAAGAACTCGCCATTAAAGTCAGCCGGAGGCGTCATTTGCAGGTCTGAGATATCCCACTCGTTCAAGTCGATGTATTGACCCGGTTCCGTAATGGTAATGGTGTTCACACCATCCGTAACTTCGAAGCCAACAGGGAAACCAGTCATCACTAGGTTACTTAGCGTTTCTGAATCGTCGATTAGACCGACATTCAAGCCTAGGTGACCCGTTTCGTCCTCACCGAAGACTAACGGACCATCATGGTCGGTTGTGATGACCGCGCCATCCGCAACAGGGCGAACAAACACTGGTACATCAAGTACTGTTTCAAACTCACCGTCACTTACCACAACTTGCAAGTCAGATACCCCTGCAAAATCGCCAGTCGGTGTGAATGTCCAAGTACCGTCACCGTTGTCCGTTACCTCACCACCATCTTCACCTTCTGCGGTGATAATGCGTGATACGACTAGGTTTTCAGTGTCGATATCGCCGAACAAGTTCATCAGGTCGCCAGCGTCGAAGGTGAATGCGCCATCCTCGTCGGTTGCCATAAAGGCATTACCCACATTGAATGGAGCATCGTTGACTGGAATAACATCCACATTCAACGAGCCTTCAACCACTTCTTCGCCATCCGTCGCGGTGTAGCCCAGTTCCACCAAACCATTGAAGTCTTGAGTGGTTACCAAGTGGTACATACCATCTGGCTGCTGAGTTAATGTCGCGTTTGCAGGAGCACGAACCGTGATGCTTTCTACGCTGATTTCGTCACCATCAAGATCCGTGACTTGATCAGCGATGTAAGCTGGGTCAATCACCATGACCACATCTTCTTCGCCTTGCATCTGGATGGTTGGCGCTTCTGGTGCATCATTAACCGCTTCGATGTTTAGATTGCCTTCAACCGGCGTCACTAAATCACCATCGCTGACGCCGAACGACATTGGCACATCGCCGTTGAAGTTCTCAGCTGGAGTGAATGACCAAGTGCCATCGCCGTTGTCTAGCAAGTCACCGTATTGCACATCAATCACTAGGTCGACAGCAGACAGTTCATCGTAGGTGTTGTCGATGTCTGTCGCGTTAGCAAGCAACATGTCCTGCGTAATAAGAATGGTGGTATCTTCGGTGCCAGCAATATTCACTGGCGTTGATTGCGGCGCATCGTTAATTGGGTTCACCGTTAGGTCGACGCCCACTTCCACGCTCGCACCATCGTTATCAATCAAGTCGAAACTTAGGTCGATATCGCCATTGAAGTTCGCATCAGGCGTAATCGTGAAGCTACCATCTTGGTTCTCAACAACGGTCGCATTGGCTACCGCGGTTAAGTTCACCGCTTCTAGATTATCGCTGTCGACGTCACCCGCTTGAGCCAGTAACTGCTCTTGACTCAATGTGATTGAACCGTCTTCATCGACACTGTAAGCCAAGTCGCCAGATACCGGAGCATCGTTGACTGGCAATACATCGATGTTCGCGTTGGTTGTCGCAGTTGCACCGTCTTCATCAGCCACTACTACGTCTAGGCTTACGCCACCATTGAAGTTTTCATTTGGCGCGAAGCTATAAGTGCCATCGTCATTCGCCGTTAGAATGCCATCGCTACCACTGTAAGAGACGCTTTCTAGGCTCACGTCACCTTCCACATCGCTTGATTGCGCTAGCAGTTGCTCTTCCGTGAAGATAATGACTTCGTCTTCATTGACAGAGTAACTTGTCGCACCTGCGATTGGTGGATCGTTCACCTCAAGAACGGTAATACCCGCAGTGGTTGAGTCTGTCGCACCCTCTTCATCGACAACTACAACGTCTAGGCTGACCTCGCCATTGAAGTTCTCGTTTGGAGAGAAGGTGTACGTACCATCGCCATTGTCTTGGAAGACGCCATCGTTGCCACTGTAAGTCACACTACTGATGTCTACGTCGCCTTCAATATCCGACGAATTAGCCAGTAGTTGCTCGTCACTGATGGTGATCGAGTTGTCTTCATGTACTGTGTAAGACGTGCTGCCCGCAACCGGAGGATCGTTCTCTGGCGTCACACTCACATCAATGTTGGCAGATGTCGTATCCGTACCGTCTGACACATCGAACGTAAAGTTCACATCGCCATTGAAGTTCTCATTCGGTGCGAAGCTGTACGTGCCATCGCCATTGTCGGTTAGGACACCGTCCGCGCCAGTGTAAGTCACGCCTTCAACTGTTAGGTTGTCACCTTCTACATCCGTCGCACCTGTTAATAGGTCAGCATCGGTGAAGGTAAGAAGACCGTCCTCACCCACGGTGAACGCTTGATCTTGTGGCTCTGGTGCGTCATTGACTGGCGTTACCGTTAGATCGAGACCAGCCGCAACCACTTCTTCGCCATCCGTGACATCGTAACTAAACTCAATGTCACCGTAGAAGTTCTCGCTCGGAGTAATGGTGAAACTGCCATCCTCGTTCATTTCAACCGTTGCATTTTCATCATTGGTGCTCAGGTTGATTGCACTTAGGTCGTCACCATCGATATCAACAGCGTGCTCCAGTAACTGCTCTTGAGTTAGCGTAATGCTGTTGTCTTCGGCAGTGACTGCAGTGATGTCACCCGTTACTTCTGGTGCATCATTGGTTGGCGAGATATGAATCGTCACATCTTGCGTCGCTGTCGCCGTTGTACCTGTATCCACATCCGTAGAGGTTGCATTTACGGTTAGCGTCACATCGCCATTGAAGTCCGCAGAAGGAATAAACTCTAGCCCTTCTAGCTCGCCAGGTTGTAGTGACCAAGTGCCGTCGCCATTATCAACACCCGCTGATAGCGAGCTGCCTTCTGGCACATCTTCAATCAAGATAGCGAGGTTTTCTGAACCATCGGTATCGGTTAATGCTGCATCGATATCAAGCGGCACTGGTGTATCTTCGGTACCAATGATTTGGTAATCCGCGTCCGCTACCGTGATTTCGATGTTGTCGATACCAAACGATTCATCCCAAACGTCTTGATTCAAGGTTGAACCGAAGCCGAGTTGCAGTTCACCATCCTCAACAGGAACCGACAGATTGATTTGGTGAGCTTGGTCATTCCAACCACTGAAGCCTTCACGTTGAGAGGCTCCATGAATCACTTCACCCACTTCATTACCATCTGAGTCGTAAAGCGTTGTCGTACCATCTTGAGTACGGAACGCGGAGTTCTCCAAGGTGGTTAGCTGTTCACCGCCGACAAAGATTTGGAACGACTCGCCATCCCAAGAATCGATTTCGTAGAAGCTAAACGAAATATTCACTTCATTGACATCGCTTGGGATCTCGTAGGTTTTGCTGACCGCTTCATCACCGCCAGTGCCACCAATACGACCCAGCATGTCGCCCGTTTCGAAGCCTTGTGAACTTTCAGTGTTCGCGTTCCAACCGTTCGAGCCAGACTCGAAGTTATCAGATGCAATCACCAAGTCTGAAGCAATCGACAGCTCTGGCATATCGACCACAGATTGAACATCAATGTTCGCTTCTGCTGGCACGGTTGCGGTGCCATCGTTGACATCAAACGTTACGTTCACGTTGCCATCGAAGTTTTCATTCGGAGCGAAGGTGTACGTGCCGTCACCGTTATCAACCAAAGTACCGCTGTCAGAAGCAACGTTTTCAACCGTTAGGTTATCACCATCGATATCACCTGCATTTTGCAGCAGTTGCTCTTCGGTGAAGGTGAAGCTGGTGTCTTCTTGCGTAACAAACTGTGGCTGACCAACCGTTGGTAAGTCGTTTACTGGGTTCACAGTCAGATCGGCAGTCGCTTGAATGGTGGCATCGCCGTCCGTAATGTCGAAGCTCAGATCAATGTCGCCATTGAAGTCTGCATCCGGCGTGATAGTGAAGCTACCATCGTCATTCGCAACAACGGTCGCATTGCCGTCAACAGTCAGGTTGGATGCAGTTAGGTCATCGCCATCCACATCGTCGGCTTGAGCAAGAAGCTGCTCTTGGCTGAGCGTGATAGAACCATCTTCATCCACGCTGTAAGCCAAATCACCTGATACTGGAGCATCGTTGACTGGAAGAACATCGATGTTTGCATTGGTTGCTACCGTTGCACCGTCTTCATCAACAACGACAACATCTAGGCTGACATCACCGTTGAAATTTTCGTTTGGTACGAAGCTGAATGTACCGTCGCCGTTGTTAGTAAAGATACCGTCGGAGCCGCTGTAGCTAACGCTATCAATCGCGACGTCACCTTCAACGTCAGAAGCATTCGCCAATAGCTGCTCAGAGCTAATGGTGATGACTTCGTCTTCGTTGACTGAGTAGCTAGTTGCACCGGCAATTGGTGGATCGTTTACCTCAAGTACTGTAATACCCGCGGTGGTTGAATCCGTTGCACCGTCTTCGTCTACCACAACAACATCTAGGCTGACTTCACCATTGAAGTTCTCGTTTGGCGAGAAGGTGTAAGTACCATCACCATTGTCTTGGAACACGCCATCTGCGCCGCTGTAGCTCACGCTATCAACCGAAACATCGCCTTCAATATCTGACGAGTTCGCTAGTAACTGCTCATCACTGATGGTGATTGAGTTATCTTCATGCACGGTGTAAGACGTGCTACCTGCCACAGGTGGATCGTTCTCTGGCGTCACGCTTACATCGATATTTGCGGTCACGGTATCCGTGCCATCGGAAACATCGAAGGTAAAGTTCACATCGCCATTGAAGTTCTCGTTTGGCGCGAAGCTGTAAGTGCCATCACCATTGTCGGTTAGGACACCATCAGCACCTGTGTAGCTCACGCCTTCAACCGATAGGTCATCGCCATCGATATCCGTTGCGCCATCAAGCAGATCTTCATCAGTGAACAACAAGACGCCATCTTCACCAATGGTGAACGCTTGATCTTCCGGCTGCGGCAAGTCATTAACTGGGTTAACCGTTAGGTCAGCCGTTGCAACGATAGTATCGGTGCCATCGTTGATATCGAACGTGATATCAATGTCGCCATTGAAGTTCGCGTCAGGCGTGATAGTGAAGCTACCATCGTCGTTTGCCGTAACCGTTGCATCACCGTCAACCACTAGGTTAGACGCAGTCAGCGCATCACCTTCTACATCCGATGCTTGAGCAAGTAGCTGCTCTTGGCTTAGCGTAATTGAATTGTCTTCATCAACGCTGTACGCCAAGTTACCAGATACAGGTGCATCATTGATTGGTAAGACATCGACTGTGATGTAAGTATCAACCTCTGCGCCATCTTCATCGCGAATGGTCACATCCAACTGTACTTGACCGTTGAAGTTTTCATTCGGTGCAAAGCTACAAGTACCATCACCGTTTACTGAGAAGATGCCATCTGGACCGTCGTAGCTGATGCCTACTAGCTCAACATCCCCTTCAACATCCGAAGCATTCAGTAGCACTTGCGATTCACTGAAGGTTAGAACTTGGTCTTCATCGATAGTGTATGCGGTAGGACCTGCGATTGGTGGGTCATTTACCTCAATCACAGTAATGCCTGCAGTGGTCGAGTCCGTTGCACCATCTTCATCGACAACGACAACATCTAGGCTCACCTCGCCGCTGAAGTTCTCGTTTGGTGAGAAGGTGTAAGTACCATCACCGTTGATTTCTAACACACCATCGTTACCGCTGTAGCTCACGCTATCAATCGCCACTTCGCCTTCTATATCAGACGAGTTAGCCAACAGCTGTTCGTTACTAATGGTAATCGAATTGTCTTCATGAACGGTGTAAGCCGTGCTGCCTGCAACCGGTGGATCGTTCTCCGGCGTCACGCTTACGTCGATATTCGCCGTCACGGTATCCGTGCCATCGGAAACGTCGAAAGTGAAGTTCACGTCGCCATTAAAGTTCTCGTTTGGTGCGAAGCTATATGTGCCATCACCATTGTCAGTAAGAACACCGTCCGCGCCTGTGTAAGTGACGCCCTCAACAGATAAGTCATCCCCTTCAATATCGGTAGCGCCTGTTAGGAGATCCGCATCAGTAAAGGTCAGCACACCATCTTCACCAATGGTGAACGCTTGATCTTGTGGTTCAGGCGCATCGTTAACTGGTGACACCAATAACTCAAGGTTGGTTGAGACAACATCATCGCCGTCAGACACATCGAACGTAAAGGTGATGTCACCATTAAAGTCCGCATCTGGCGTTAAGGTGTAAGTACCGTCACCATTGTCTGTGATGGTGATGTTTTCATCATCCGTTGCCAAGTTCAGTGCTGTCAGTTGGTCTCCATCCAAGTCACGCGCATTAGCGAGCAAATCTTCTTGCGTGATTAGGATTGAACCATCTTCTTCAACCACAGCAGAAACAGGCAATGCTTCAGGCGTATGTTCAATGTGAGCACCCGTTGCATTGACGTAGATGGTTTGAGAAACGGTTTCAGAATCATTATTTGATAGCTCTGTCGCCGTTGCCGTTACATTGATTTCTAGCTGTTGGTTAAAGTCTTCTGGCAATTGAATCTGTAGCTCTTGTTCAATTGCTGTGGTTGGAAGCGTTACAGAACCATCTGGACCGACTGTTACTTCACCACTGTAGATCTGGCTGTTCACTTCACCTACATCAATGGTGAAGTTGAAGTCACTATAATCGGCATCGCCGCCACCGTAGAGATCTTCAAAGCCGTAAACCAGTTCACCGTCTTCGTTCACAGTAGTTCGAGTATGTTCAATGCCATCTTGGTTGAGCTCTGAGCTTGTGCCGCCATGGAAGACTGCATCACCAAATTGGCTTTGAATCACGGTTTCAGAACCATCAGCACCCACAAACACGAGTTGTGGGTCAACTGTATCCATGTTCGCAGGAGAGCCATCTGCTGCACGGAACTCGTACTGACCATCTTGCATGGACGCAAAGTCATTGAAGTTATGACCGTTAGGAATCAAGAATAGGTTGAAGCTTTCCCCTTCCGAGATTTGGAAGCTGAATTGATCTTGTCCAGGAACTAGGTCACCACCTCCGCCAACTTGAGATGCATTTTCGTACACCACTTCAACGCCAGTGATGTTGCCATCTTCATCGACTTTGTAGTAACCCGCTGTGTTTTGGTAACCCGCGGTTTCACCTTCAAACGTAACCGTGATTTCAGTATCGTTGAAACTGGTGATACCGTTGTCTTGATCGTTAAGTACCCCTTCGTTGTCGTAGCTGATCACCGAACCTTCAGGAACACCATCAACGGTCACAGTCAGCGTTTCTGACAAGTCTTGGTCAACCAATGCTGCAGCGATGTTCACTTCAACAATGCCGCCTGGCTCAACCAAGATCGCTTGATCATCCACGTTTCGACCATCGCCATCAGTGATGACTAGGTCTGGCGCATCTGCCACGGCTTCGATATGGACATTAATGTCTTGCTCAACTTCATCCGTACCGTCAGAAACCGTAAAGCTGAACTGCAAGTCACCACTGAAGTGCTCTTCTGGTACGAAGCTAAATGTACCGTCACCGTTGTCCGTTACAGTACCTTCATCACCCGAGTAGTTAATGCTGGTAACAGTGAGGTCATCACCATCAATATCAATCGCACCACTTAGCAGATCTTCTTGCGTGAACAGGATGCTGCCATCCTCTTCAATGTGGTACATGCCAGGCGCAACAATTGGAATGTCATTGACTGGGTTCACCGTCAATGTCATTTCATTGGCAACACTCAATTCACCGTCGCTCACTTCATAAGTAAACTCGATGTCTCCATTGAAGTGTTGTGAAGGCGTAACGGTAAAGGTGCCGTCACCGTTATCCACGATAGAGGCATTCGGATCATTGGTTTCTAGTGCCGTTGCGTATAGGTCATCACCATCTTGATCGCTGGCGTTTTCAAGCAGCATTTCTTGTGTCACGAGGATAGAGCCATCCTCGTCCACGTCTGCCACGATTGGCGCTGCTTCTGGTGCGTCGTTGACGAACTCAACTTTCAAGTCGATGTTTGCCGCCACCACATCGGTGCCATCGCTCACATCAAACGTGAGGTCAACATTACCAAAGAAGCCTTGCTCTGGCGTTAACGTGTAAGTGCCATCGCCATTGTCTGTTACTTGAACCGTATCGCTTAAGCTCGTCACGTTCACAACAGATAAGTCATCGCCTTCGATGTCCGTCGCTTGAGCCAGCAGCTCTGCTTCAGTAATTGTGATGGCTTCGCCGTCTTCTGTAGTGAAGGACAAATCAGGTACATCTGGCAGATCGTTCACTGGATTAACGGTGAGGTTTAGATCCGCAGCGACGGTTTCAATCGCATCAGTTACGTCATAAGTAAATTCGATTTCACCAAAGAAGTTTTCGCTCGGTGTAATCGTGAAGCTACCATCAGCGTTCTCAACGATGGTTGCATTAGGATCGTTGGTCGACAGGTTCACCGCTTCAAGGTTGTCACCATCCACGTCCGTCGCGTTCGCCAACAAGTCTTCTTGAGTGATGGTAATTGAGCCATCTTCATCGACGACCGCATCAACAGGACCGCTGACCTCTGGACCTTCGTTGACGATCTCAACATCGATCTTCGCAGTGCTTGGTGCACTTGCTTGACCATCGCTGATGTCGAAGGTCAAGTTCACTTCACCGTAGAAGTTCGAAGTTGGCTCGAAGGTAAAGGTGTTGTCGCCGTTGTCTGTCAACGTACCTTGTGACTGGTCAACAAGCAGCAGATTCTCGATATGTAGAATGTCGCCATCCACATCAGTCGCACCTGATAACAGGTCTTTTGCTTCGATGATGATGGTGCCGTTTTCTAGCATTTGAGTATGCAGCGGTGCACCAGGAACTGGCACATCGTTGACCGGAATAACGGTCAGATCTAGATGGGTATCGACTTCATCGGTGCCATCGAAGACTTTGTAATCGATGTCGACTTCACCATTGAAGTTTTCATTCGGCATAAAGGTGTAAGTGCCGTCGCCATTGTCGACAAGCTCACCGTTATCACCGCTGTAAGAGATATCAGAGATAGACAGCGCATCGCCTTCCACGTCACTTGCATTGGCAAGCAAATCATCCGCGCTAAACGTAATGCCCACATCCTCATCAGTCGACAACACAATCGGACCAGAAACGATTGGCGCATCGTTTACTGCTTCGAAGTTGATGTTGATGATGTTGTCGTCGGTTAGCTCACCATCCGTGACTTGGTAGCCAAGCTCAATCTCACCGTAGAAGTTCTCATCTGGTGTGACTGTCCATGTACCATCGCCGTTGTCGGTTAACGTAGCGTGCTCCGCGTTATCCCCCACCAGCTCTAGGTTTTGGATATCAAGAACATCGCTATCGATATCACTCGCTTGTGCTAAAAGCTGTTCTTCTGTGATAACCACAGAGGCAAACTGCGTAGAACCTTCGGTATCGATGGTCACATTTGGCAGATCAGCGGTCAGTTCGATTTCACTGTCACCTTCACGGATATTCAGTTCTACCGTTTCCGTGATTTCCGTGCCGTCCACGCCAATAGATGTGAACACCGCTTCATCATGACAAGTTTGCGAAACCGTCATGTTTTGAACCACGTAAGTACCGTTACCTTGAATCGTACCTAGCTCAAAGTAAGACACCGGCTCGTTCACCGTTAGAGTGTAATCCGTCTCATAGCTACCACGATCTTCTTTGTGGTAAGTCATCGAGTCGATCAAGTCACCATCAGAGTTGAATGCGCGAATTTCGACTTCGGTAAAGTGGCGAGACTCTTCCATAAACCAGCCGCCTAGACCATCTAGGTGGAAGCTGATTTCGTTGATGTCTTGACCTTCAACGCTCACAGTCAGTTTTTCATCACCACTCAAGCCTTGACGGTCAGTATCACCAATACCGTGACCGATGTGTGTTTTACCATTCCACGCACCGAGTGGGTCATCATTACTTTGAACGGTAACTTTCAAATCACCATCAACAAACTCACGTGTGTAAGGGTCAACAGCAGTACCCCAATCATCGAGGCTAGCGTTGTCGTCAAAGGTACCAATTTGACTCGTATGCGTACCGTTCGCCAATGCATCATCATTTGGAATGAAGCGCACTTCCGTATCTGCAGGAACCTCCTGCCCGACTTCTAGCTGTACCCATTCGTCATTTAGATTTGCTTCAATGATGCCGTTTTCAGGGGCTTGGTCGAGACGTAACGCAGGCTCTTCACGCAGAGAAACACCCACTGTTTGGTCTTCTTCTGCTTGAATAAAGATCTCGTCGCCCGCTTCTGGCGCATCGTTGACAGGATTAACGGTCAGATCCAACGTGGTCAGAACATCATTTTCGCCATCGCTGATGTTGTAAGTGAAGTCCAACTCACCATTGAAGTTTTCCGTATGCGTAATCGTGAATGAACCATCATCGTTGGCTACGATCGTCGCATCCGGGTCATTGGTTTGTAGATTGCTGGCAACAAGGTCATCACCTTCAATATCTGTCGCATTCGCAAGCAACTGTTCTTGCGTGATGGTGATGGCGTTATCTTCATCCACCTCAGCTTGAATGCCTGACGTTTCTGGTGCGTCGTTCACCGCGATAACATCGATGCCTGCGGTTGTCGTATCCGTTGCACCATCTTGGTCGATGACCGTAACGTCGAGCGAAATGTTACCGTCAAAGTTCTCATTTGGCGTAAAGGTATATGTGCCGTCGCCATTGTCCACGAAGCTACCGTCGTTACCAGAGTAGCTAACATTCGCCAAGGCTACGTCGCCTTCCACATCAGAAGAGTTGGCTAACAACTGCTCGTCACTAATGGTGATTTGACCGTCTTCTTGAACCGTGTAAGACGTTGAACCTGCCACCGGCGGATCGTTCACTGGAGTCACGCTGACATCAATGAATGCAGGTGTTGAACCTGTGCCGTCAGACACATCGAATGTGAACTGAACATCACCGTTGAAGTTCTCATTCGGCGCGAAGCTGTAAGTGCCATCACCATTATCGGTAAGCACGCCGTCCGCACCTGTGTAGAGAACGTTTTCAATAGACAGATCATCGCCATCAATATCCGATGCGCCTTCCAATAGGTCTGCATCCGTGAACAGCAAGGTGCCATCTTCTTCTACCGTGAACTGTTGATCTTGCGCTTGTGGCAAGTCATTCACAGGATTAACCGTAATGTCCAGACCAACTTGTACCGAGCCACCATCGTTATCAATGATATCGAAGGTCAGATCTAGGTCGCCGTTGTAGTTTTCATCCGGTGTGATGGTGTAACTTCCATCATCGTTGTATTGAATCGTTGCGTTGTCATCTGTCGATAGATTGATGGCTTCAAGGTTCTCGCTATCAATATCGCCCGCTTTGGCAAGCAACTGCTCTTGGCTTAGCGTGATTGAGCTGTCTTCGTTGATAGTGTAAGCCAAATCACCCGATACTGGTGGATCGTTGATTGGTAAGACATCGACATTGATGTGCGTATCAACGGTTGCCCCATTCTCATCTTGAATGGTCACATCCAACTGAACTTGGCCATTGAAGTTCTCGTTTGGCGCAAAGCTACAAGTACCATCGCCATTAACGGTAAAGATACCATCCGAGCCTTCATAGCTGATGCCAACAAGCTCTACATCGCCCTCGATATCAGATGCGTTGGCAAGAATTTGTGACTCACTGAATGTCAGTACTGAATCTTCGTCAATCGTGTAAGACGTTGGACCGGCAACTGGAGGGTCATTCACTTCAATGACGGTAATGCCTGCAGTCGTTTCGTCAATCGCACCTTGCTCATCCGCCACAATCACATCAAGGCTGATATCACCGCTGAAGTTCTCATTCGGCATGAAGGTGTAAGTGCCGTCACCGTTGTCTTGGAATACGCCATCGGTGCCTGAATAGGTCACGCTATCGATGGACACTGCGCCTTCCACATCCGAAGAGTTAGCCAGAAGCTGCTCGTCGGAAATGGTAATCGCGTTGTCTTCATCAACCGTGTAAGACGTAGAACCCGCAACCGGAGGATCGTTCACTGGAGTGACGCTCACATCCACATTGGCAGGTACGGTCTCAGTGCCGTCAGAAACACCAAAGCTAAAGCTGACATCGCCGTTGAAGTTTTCGTTTGGTGCAAAGGTGTAAGTACCATCGCCGTGGTCAGTCAGCACACCATCGCTGCCTGTGTAGCTAATGCCATCAACCGTTAAGTTATCGCCATCGATGTCGGTCGCCCCTGCAAGCAGGTCTGCGTCAGTAAACTGAAGCGTGCCGTCTTCTTCAACACTAAACTGCTGGTCTTGAGGAACAGGAAGATCATTAACCGGATTAACCGTTAGATCTGCCGTTGCTTGGATAGTGTCTGTGCCGTCCGTAATGTTGAATTGGATATCAATGTCACCATTAAAGTCCGCATCTGGTGTAATCGTGAAGCTGCCATCATCGTTCGCTGTAACGGTTGCGTTTCCATCCACCGTCAAATCACTAGCAGTCAGGTCATCGCCCTCAATATCAGACGCTTGAGAAAGAAGTTGCTCTTGGCTGAGTGTAATCGCACCGTCTTCATCAACACTGTAAGCCAAATCACCCGATACTGGCGCATCATTGATTGGCAATACATTCACATTGATGACGGTATCAACTTCTGCTCCATCTTCATCTCGAATGGTGACATCAAGTTGAACTTGTCCGTTAAAGTTCTCGTTTGGCGCGAAGCTGCACGTGCCATCATCGTTAACGGTGAAAATGCCATCCGGCCCATCGTAACTAATGCCAACAAGCTCTACATCGCCTTCCACATCAGAGGCATTCAACAGCACTTGCGACTCACTAAACGTCAGAACTGAATCTTCATCAATAGTGTAAGAAGTTGGTCCAGCGACTGGTGGATCGTTCACTTCCAGTACTGTAATGCCAGCAGTGGTGACATCCGTTGCGCCTTCTTCATCAGCGACGACAACATCAAGCGTCACTTCACCATTAAAGTTTTCATTTGGAGAGAAGGTGTACGTACCGTCACCATTGATTTGCAACACACCATCGCTGCCAGAGTAGCTCACGCTATCAATCGATACATCCCCTTCTAAATCCGAAGAGTTTGCCAACAGTTGCGCGTCAGAAATGGTAATAGAGTTGTCTTCGTGAACCGTGTAAGACGTTGAACCAGCCACAGGAGGATCATTCACCGGCGTAACGCTCACATCCACATTCGCTGAAACTGTATCTGTGCCATCAGATACGTCGAAGCTGAAGTTTACATCACCGTTGAAGTTCTCATTTGGCGCAAAGCTATACGTGCCATCGCCATTGTCAGTTAGAACGCCGTCGGTTCCTTCGTAGCTGATTCCCGTTACAGAAAGGTCATCGCCTTCAATGTCGGTCGCACCTGCAAGCAGATCCGCATCGGTAAATTGTAGCGTGCCGTCCTCTTCCACACTGAATTGTTGGTCTTGAGGAACAGGCAGATCGTTGATTGGATTAACGGTTAGGTCAGCGGTTGCTTGAACGGTATTCGTGCCATCTGAAATATCAAAGCTAATGTCGATATCACCGTTGAAATCTGCGTCCGGCGTGATGGTGAAGCTACCATCGTCATTTTGAGTCACCGTCGCGTTGCCATCTACCGAAAGGTTAGAAGCCGTCAGTGCATCGCCTTCCACGTCAGAAGCTTGCGACAACAACTGTTCTTGGCTCAAACGAATCGAGCCATCTTCATCCACTGAGTAAGCAAGATTGCCAGATACTGGCGCATCATCAACTGGCGTAACGTTAACATCAATGTTGGCAGAAACCGTATCTGTGCCATCGGACACATCAAAGCTAAAGTTCACATCGCCATTGAAGTTTTCATTTGGCGCAAAAGTGTAGGTCCCATTACCGTTGTCGGTCAGGATGCCGTCACCACCGTCGTAGCTTACGCCCTCAACCGTTAGGTTATCGCCTTCAATATCCGTTGCACCACTGAGCAGGTCTGCGTCCGTAAAGATCAGCGTGCCATCTTCTTCCACGCTGAACTGTTGGTCTTGAGGAACAGGCAGATCGTTGATTGGATTAACGGTTAGGTCAGCGGTTGCTTGAACGGTATTCGTGCCATCTGAGATATCAAAGCTGATGTCGATATCACCATTAAAATCTGCGTCCGGCGTGATGGTGAAGCTACCATCGTCATTTTGAGTTACCGTCGCGTTGCCATCTACCGAAAGATTAGATGCCGTCAGTGCATCGCCTTCCACATCGGAAGCTTGCGACAACAACTGCTCTTGGCTCAAACGAATCGAGCCATCTTCATCCACCGAGTATGCAAGATTGCCAGATACTGGTGCATCGTCGACTGGCGTAACGCTTACATCAATGTTGGCAGAAACCGTATCCGTGCCGTCGGACACATCAAAGCTAAAGTTCACATCGCCATTGAAGTTTTCATTTGGCGCAAAAGTGTAAGCCCCATTACCGTTGTCGGTCAGGATGCCGTCGCCACCGTCGTAGCTTACGCCCTCAACTGTTAGGTTATCGCCTTCAATATCCGTTGCACCAGCAAGCAGGTCAGCATCGGTGAAGATCAGCGTGCCGTCTTCTTCCACCTCAAAGGTTTTATCTTCCGGCACTGGTGCGTCATTGATTGGACGAACAGTTAAATCAATCGAGCTAGAAATGGTTTCTTGACCATCACTGATATCAAACGTTAAGCCGAGTTCACCATTAAAATCAGTATCAGGTGTGACGGTATAAGTGCCATCACCATTATCCACAACCGATGCATTAGCACCCACTTGCACGTTGAATGCGGCAAGATCATCGCCATCAACATCACTCGCGTACCCGAGAAGTTGTTCTTGAGTGAAGGTAATAGTGCCATCTTCATCCATGATGTATGCCAGATCTTGCCCTACTTCTGGCGCGTCATTTTCACCTTCGACTTTAATTTGGAACGTCTCGCTCGTAGTTTCGGAGTCGAAATCGTCTTCTACTTGCGTCGTGGTTTCTTCGCTGGTGTCTTGTACATCCACCGCGAAGCTCTCTTCAGTGGTTTCTGAATCTAGCTCGTCACCACCTTGAGAACCTTCAGAGTCTGAAGAAGCACTTGGCGCAGATGAAGTTTGTACCGCTTGTCCTTGCGCTTCATTGCCTTCTGCGTCCGAACCACCTTCAGAGCCAGAGGCATCACCACCACCGACCGCTTGGGCACCCGCCCCAGAATCCGAACCACCGCTGCCCAGAGCCTCGTCACCTGATTCTCCGCTAGAAGCTACACTATCAACAACATTGGATTGTGCAGCGTCAGAGTCGCTGCTACTTTCAGTATCCTCTTCTTGAACTGCGCCACCCGAGCTCACTGCTTCTTCTTCCGTACCCGCGCCACTAGGATTTTCTTCCATCGCACGATTGGCTTCATCAACAGCATCTGCACTTTCAGCACCGGTCGCTACAGTCGAAGAGACGGTCGACTGCTGTTTTTCTTCTTTTGTCCCCGTATCCTTCGTTTCTGTTTGCTCTACCGCATCGTTAAGCTTTTCATTTTCTTTTTCTTGATTAGTGTCGCCTGCCATTACAGCCTCCGTTGCTTTTAGCTAACTGATCGTATTTAGAGGCAGTAAAGGACACCATTTTTAGAAACCAACTTTTTTATACAACTTTTTTCATACCTTTCGAGTTCTATAAAAACAAAAAAATTTGAAAACCCAGTATAAAGATCCTTACTTGTTGTCATTAAAGCAATTAGTGCGGTGGGATAATGATAAATATGACAAATCTGTTGCGCTCAGTCGACAACAGCCATAAAGGGCTGCAATTGCTATTAGGCGATTTTTACCAAGATTTCAGTGACGCAGGGATTGATATTGAGATGCTGCATAAACAAAACCGTTTTGAAGCACTCAGATGTTATTCAAAAAGACTAAAGACCATTCTCGTCTTGTTATGTGATGACGACTTACCACCAAAATTGGCAAAGCTTGAACACTTAAACAAACACCATTTCCCTGCTCCTAATGAATTGATTGAGGACGTTAAAACCGAGCTTAACAACGTAAACAAACAAATTAGCCAGCTGTTAAAAATCGAAAATTCAATCGATAGCCGCACAGGTAGTGAATCGTAGGGGTGGCTCATGAGTAATAAGCAAATAGAACATCACCTCAAAAAGGCGCTCGTTTCGAACAACGAAGCTTCGAAGGTAACAACAGACGATACAATCGTGCTAGCCAGTGCAATGACCAGCGTACACAAAACCTTGCTGGTTATCTTTTTGCTTTCCATGGTGGCTATCGCCGTGGCATCTCAGGCTCGTATCGACATTGTGGTGTCGGTGCGCGGTGAGCTATTGCTCGAATCTGACATCGAAAAAGTGCAACACCTTGAAGGCGGTATTCTAGAAGAAATGCTAGTGCGCAAAGGCGAAGTAGTTTACGAAGGTCAGCCTATTGCACGCCTTCGCTCTCTGGATAGAAACACTCAACTCGATACGGTAAACACAGAGATCATTCAGCTAGAGCTAGACAAGATTCGTTACGAAAGCCTGCGCGATATGTTGGAACCCGATTTTTCTGCCTACATCGAAAAGTACCCAGAATTAGTGCAAGTCAACATGAATACCTGGCAGCAAGAATTTTCTAAAAACCGTTCCAATGAAGAGTTGATCACTCACGATATCCAACATAAGAATTCGCTTATTGATTCAATGCTCAAGCGCCGTAAAAGCTCCGAGAACCAGCTCTCCTTGATACGCAAGCAGCTCAATATTAAGAACACCTTGTACAAAGAGGAAATGGCGTCTTACGTCGATGTTCTGAATATGCAGGTTCAAGAGTCAAACATGGTGCGTGAGATAGAAAACCTTGATGAGTCGGTCATGAATGAGCGCTTCCAACTCGACAAACTAGAGAAGCAGTACCGAGACTTGGTGGAGAATCGTAATGCCGAGTATCAAGCACAAATCATTCAAGCAAACAAGGACTTAAAGTTGAAGCGTATATTACGTCCTCAACACTCAGATAAAGTGGATCGCCTCGTGGTTTACGCCCCTATTGACGGTGTAGTAGATAAAGTGCACTTCAACTTCCGCTCCGCTGTGATACCGCCAGGTGAAAGCATCGCGGACATTGCACCGATCAATAACGCCCTTCACGGAGAGGCGAAGATCCCGCGTAAAGACATGGGTTTTGTAGAAATCGGACAAGCGGTCAAAGTGAAGATGGATACCTACAACTTTGCCAAATACGGATTTTTGGAAGGTCGAATTGCATCGATCAGCCGTTCTTCTTATGAAGAAGAAGACGCTGAATTCTACCTCGCGGAAATCCAAATCAGTCAAAACTATCTAGAGCGCGGAGGCACACAATACAAGCTGTCCCCTTATATGGAGTTTACCGCAGACGTGAAAACAGGTTCACGCCGGGTTATCGAATACGCAGCGAAGCCGGTTATGTCGGCTATCGAAGACGCATTCGATGAGAGGTGATGGATGAGTAGCAAGCCTTCTTACAATATTTCCGTTCCTGTTATGCGCCTAAGCATTGCTTTCAGCTTGATGCTGGCTGCCCTCGCCTTTTATTTGTATATCTCTTGGGACAAAGTGGATTCAGTCGAGAAAGTGCAAAACGCGCCTCTTTTGGTTCAAGCTCAACAGCTCAACCAAACTATCGAGTTTGATATTCAAACGCTTCAACGCTGTTTAAGCGCACGTTATTGCAGTACAACAGAGCTTGATTTTGAGGTTCTGAAAGACGAAATTGACCAATTTAAGTCGCTCGCGTCACTCAACAAAACCGAGTTTAGCTTGGTGGGCGCGACCGAATACACGCAGCTTGAACTGGCAATCAATCGCTTCTCAGACAGCCAAAAAACACGCGACGATGTGTTGGCACTGTACCTCTCGCTCACCAATAACTACCTACAAATGGACGACAACTACCGGACCATATTTAACAACCATGCGAGCGACCTAATGATGGAGAAAAACGAGTTCTTCATTTGGTTGTTTGTGGTCGTTGTCGTACTGGTTGGTATCGCAGTGCTATCGAACTTGGTGGCAATCCTTAAGCTGAAAAAATCCAGCTCGAATGAGCGTGACATTGACCAAGAATTCGATGAGCTTTATCAAGAGCTCAAACAACTGGATTTACAAAGGTTGGAAGAGTTGCTGAATGAAGTGAGCATCAATCCGAAGCAGCGTCAGATCTACTCTCACCTAAAACTGATTTTCAGCAAACTCGAAGAACAAAAACGCAATAACGATCTCTACAAGCAGCTCTATGCTCTGATTGGTTACGAGATTCGTGGCATCACCAACACCATTAACGGCGGCGTGCAATATCTCGTTCAAGAGACCGATGAGAGCGGCGTGTTGATGGCGCAAGATATAACCTCGGCTGCCAATACCCTGTCTGAATTGGCAGAGAACTACAACCGACTCATTTCACAAGGGACCGAGAGCAAATCGAAAGAGTTTTCACTGCTGAATGTACTGTCTGAATTGATGATTCACATCAGTTCAAAAGTGCAGCGAAATGAAGGTGAGCTAGACTGCTTTATCTCAGATAACTTACCAAACCGTGTTGAAGGACAATCCACCAGCTTATTCTGGGTGTTGTTCCTACAGCTATCAAATGCCATCCAACTCAAAGCCGACAAGAAACTGTTTGTCACCATTGAATCAGGTGCGGCGTCAGACATTGAAAATACCCGCCTGACCATCAATCTAAACTTCTTAACCACGCTGGATGTGCCGCTTGCCAAGCTCAATACCCTACACTGGAGCGACCATAAACAGCACACTGCAACCAAAGACGATTTGGCGAAAAGCGTGTTGAAAGATTATGGCTATTACGAGAGCCATTGGTATCAATCGGGCAATCAGGAACGTTTTCAAATTCAGCTCGATTTGAAAGCCAAAAGCTTCCACACCGAGAAAACTCGCTTCGACAATAAGCGCCTATTACTGTGTGCCAACTCTCAGCTGCGCATTGATGTGATGAGCAAAATGTTAGTCAACTTGGGCTTAGAGATTACGCCAATTCGAACGCCGAACGAACTCTTCTCTGCGGCAAAAACCTTTGGCGAATACGATGCCATCATGCTGACCGACACGTTCGAGCCAAACAAGCTGCCCTCACTGAGCAAAACGGTGAAATCGCAACTGCGCAATCACCCGAACACCAAGTTGCTGCTCTCGGTCACTAGCACTCAGCAAGCGCAAGAGAGCCATACCTTTGTCGACAAGATTCTGAACTCCCCTGCGATTCCGTATGAGTTTATCCCCAATCTTTTAGCAATCATGGAAGCGGAAGCCTCAGAAGATCAGATGGAGAACAGCTCATTCCTGATTGTGGAAGATGACCGTGTTCAACAGATTCTACTCAAACGTATTTTGAGCAAGCAAGAATACGAAGCCGACACCGTTGGCGATGGCGCAGACGCTGTTCAGCACTTCATGAATCAGCGCTCGGACATCATTTTTATGGACTGCATCATGCCTGGCATGGGCGGTATTGAAGCAACCAAACGCATTCGACAATATGAACAAGAAAGCGGACAAAACCCTTGCACCATCATAGGTGCGACAGCATTGACCAGCAGTAATGAACACCAAGCTTGTATCGAAGCTGGAATGGATTACGTGATCAGCAAACCTTATAAAAACGACGAAATCATCAAGGTGATCAACAAGTATGTGGCGGTACAGAAACTTAACTAGCTGCGTATTGGCAGCGCTTACATTGAGCAATGCTCCTTCGGCAATGGCAACCACCTTGCTTGAGGCGGTCAAACTCGGCTTGGAAAACAATTTATCTCTGCGCGCTAGTGACAAAGGCGTGGAAGAAAACGAATACAACATCGACATTAGCCGTTCTAAGTTTCTACCCTCTTTAAACGGTGCTGCTGATACCACATGGAATGAAAACGAAACCATATTAACGGGAACACCGGATACACGTTCTAGCTACAACTCAAACAGCTACAGCGTGTCTTTATCGCAATCGGTGTTTAACCTTGGCGACATCTTCAAATACGGCACCGCGAAACTTGATTTCAACATTGAAGAAATCAAACACGAGAACAAAATCCAGAGCACCATTTCTGAAATCGCGACGCAATATTTCGAGTACCTGAAAAACAACGCGCAAATCAAAGCCACCAAAGTCGAGCTTAAATCATCTGAAACACGTGAACGCCAAATGCGTCGCAACGTGGAGCTTGGCAACACTGCGGCGAGCGAGTTGTATGAGGTAATTGCCCAGAAAGAAGGCATTGCCAATCGCTTAAGAACCTTAGAGAAAGACCGGCGCGTAATTTTGAACGGTTTAGAGATTCAAGTTCAATACCCAGTCACCCCATCACAAGACATCTACGAAAGTGTTCCCTTGGAGGAAATCAGCGAATCCGAACAACGTGAGATTCTTGAACAAGCTTTGAAGCTCAATAACGACTTATTGGTTGCGAAGAAAACCGTCGAGCGCAGCCGAAGAGGCTTGAAAGAAAGCGGTTCAAACTTTGTGCCGACCGTATCGCTCTCTGCCAGTTACCGTTACGACGATGCGAACAACTATGACCGAACCGACCCAACCGCAACAGGGGACAGTAACTCGACCAGCGTCGGGTTGAACTTGAATGTGCCAATTTTCTCCGGCGGTTCGGATTACTACGGTTATCAAAAATCGTCGACTGCCATCGAGCGAACCGAGCTGCTGTACCAAGATTCATTGTTCGCGACGCGCAATAGCGTTAACACCTCAGTACTCAACATTAATGACTTCTCCCGCGCCATCAGCAGTTACGAGAACATCATCCGTGCCAACTACGCTTCCTACAAAGGCATTCAACGCGCCTATCAGCTTGGTACGCGAACCATTACCGACTTACTGGCAGCGGAAAGTAAACTGTTCAGCGCGCTACGTGATTACGAGAGCGCGCGCTATGACTACATCATTGAATCGATCAATCTTGAGCAAATCAAAGGCATGCTATCGGTTCAATCCATCGAAAGCATCATGCAGTTGATGAGCGATATCGAAGGCAGAAGCAATCAAGACTTAGTTCCAAAACACCTTCTCTCTAAACCATCGATTAAGAAAGGAGGTCGCAATGCAAACTGAGCACTTTTCCCAAAAGATTAACTTTGCTGACAAGTGTTATCTGACTTTCTCAACGGTCATCTCAACACTGTTTGGTTTAGTGCTGCCCTTTTCGATTCTTATTATCTTTGACCGTGTTTTACCTAACCAAGCCAAAGACACGCTGTTTCTTCTGTTTGCCATTATCTTGATCACCATCTTCCTCGACTATCACTTAAAGAATCAGGAAGAGAAGATTTCGTCGGTGATCATGAAGCAATTCGAAACCAACTTAACCAACAAGGTGTTTCAATCAATCTGTTTGGCTGAGATATCGAAGTTTCGTCGTCTAGAACCCGGTGAATACCTAGAGCGTATTGCGACCATTCCAGAGATTAAATCCTTCTTTGGCGGAGAATCTGTACGTGCATTGATCAACCTTGCCGTCAGCATACTGACCATTCTGATTATCGGTGTGATCAACATTTGGGCGGGAGTGACCATCTTGCTCGCCTCCATCATTTTGGCGGTGTTCGCACTCAGTCTTTCCAAGCAGAAAATCAACAGCTTAGAAAACAAATCCGACATCGAAGGCTTAACTACTTCTAAAATCATCGAGATCATCTCTAGCCCACTCGATATCAAAGCGCGCAATATGGAATATCGCGTTGAGAGCTTGATGACACAAATGGTGGAAGAACGTGAAGTCGAGAACATCAAATACGAGCAAATTGAATCGAACTTCAGCCTTATCTTGTCGCTCATACAACAGCTCTCCATCGCTTGTGTGGTGGTGGTTTTGGCAACGGCAGTTATCAACATGCAATCGAGCCAAGGCATCATGGCTGCCATCATCATGCTTACCAACCGCTACTTCGCGCCATACCAGCAAGTAATGCGCACGGTGAGTCGATGGGAGTTGAACAAGCTTCATATTCAACGTATCGCCGAGCTGCTTGAGCTTGCTGCATCTATAGAACAACAAAACGACACGACGGAAGTCGAGCGAATCTCGGTGAAGTATTCGGAAAAACAACGCATTGAGTTTGAACGCGGTCAGGCTTACTTGCTGACGGGGAAAAGCGGCGCAGGTAAAACCCACCTCGCCAATTGCATTACGCGGCAAAACACCGACAGCAAGCTCGATATCCAAATCAACGAGACACCGCTCGATGACGTCAACTACAACGTCTGGCGTAATAGCGTGCTCATGGTCGACAAAACCAGTTCGTTCGTCGAAGGCACCATCATCGACAACTTGACTTGTTTCCGCCCGAGCTTAAATAACACGGCATTTGCGCTTTGCGAAACCATGAACATCAAGGCACAAATCGATGCCCTTCCCGCTGGTTTTTACACCGAGCTTAAAGGACATTTACGCAATCCATTCTCGCGCCAAGTCGCTTATGCCTTGTTGCTGGTACGTGCCTTACTTGCGAACAAACGTGTATTGATCTTCGATGACATCGACTGTGTTTATGATGACGACTTTGCTCGATTGGTTTTGACCAGTACCGCCTATCGTGCCAACGACAAAATCCTCATCATCGTCAGCAACAAGATGGACAAACTCAATCATCGCCTCAAACGCGTCAAACTTACCGGAGGTGACCAATGAGTATTCTGGTTGATTTTAATAATGTCCCTCAGCGCTTGTTGGACTTTGAGGCTCGCAGCTATGACGAGCGATACAACCAGTCACCTTTGATTCGTGGTTTAGCTTACACCCTCATTGCGCTTGAATGGGAAGGCACACCTTCTATCCTCAGCGACGCTTTTATCCCTAAACCAAAAGACAGCGACAGTTTTATCGCTACGATTGAACGCCTTGGTTACCGTTGTGACGTCACCAAATTAAAAACGTTAGAGCACATCGAGGGGCACCCTCATCCTTGTTTTATCGAGATAGAAAACCTCACTGCGATTTTCTTGGGTACCAAAGACGGCAAGCTGATCCTGTTTGATTACACCAATAACAACACCATTGAATACCCGCTCTGCAAGAAGCCATGTTTGTTGGTCTCGATCAGCGAATACTCGCGCTTGTTCCGAGAGCCACCACCTGAATCTCAAGACCGCAGTAACTGGATTAAATACGCGTTTTATCGCTACAACAATGAACTCAAGAGCCTGATTATCCTCAGCTTCGTGGTCAGTATTCTCGGCGCACTCCAGCCCTTTTTTATTATGAGTGTGTACAACTTCGCCTTAACCTCTAGCTCGCAAGCCACGCTTTATTGGCTCACGTTATTTGCTGTGATTGTTGGGTTCTCGGAATACTTTTTCAAGAAAATGCGGGTCAACATCATCGCCACATCAGGGAAGGATTTGGCGGTGCATATTTCTCAAAACGTGATATCCAAACTGTTGTGGCTTCCGTATTCGATGACATCCACCGCAGGTGTCTCTTCTCAGTTAGCGCGTTTGAAAGACATCGACACGTTCCGCCGTTTGGTAACCGCAGAGTCAACATTAAGCTACTTCGACATGCCGTTTGTTATCGTATTCATTATTGCCATTGCTCTTATGTCTGGTACCGCGGCGCTAGTCGTTATGGCGGGGTTGATTCTAATGTTGGTGTTCTGTGTTTATTCTCGTTACATCTACTCGCAAGCCACGTCCAAGAGCTCTCGCGCCAACGCCATGGTTTCTTACCAATGGAATGAGATTCTTCGTGGTATAAAAACCATCCAAGGCTTGCCATTGTTGCGTGTTATCCAGTCCCGCTTTAGCGCATCGCATTTACAAAGCACCAACGATGCAGAACATGTTTCAGTGACTAATAGCAGGGTTCAGGCAGCAGGCGGGAGTTTGATTCAGGTTATTGGTACCGCAAGTATCGTCGCGGCCGTTATCGGCGTGATGGACGGCACCTCCGATGCAGGTGCAATGCTTGCTACCGTAATTTTAGTCTGGAAGGCGTTGGGGCCTATTATGGGTATCTACAACTCTATTTCTAAGTTCCAATCCATTAAGGCGTCTTCTGCGCAAATCAACAACCTTATGGCGATGAATGACGATAAGCTAACGTTAGAGAAAAGCCCCCCTATTCGCCTCTTTCAAGGTAGTATCGTCGGCTCTGGTGTGAGCCATCGTTATAGTGGTGCGGCAACAGGCTTAACTAATCTTGGTTTTAAAATTCCACCGGGTGCAAAAGTTGTGATTTGTGGACCAACAGGTTGCGGTAAAACGACGCTCATTTCTATTATCGCTGGGCTAGAGGAACGCTATCAAGGCTCAGTTTCGGTGGACGGTTATAACATCAAACAGTTCAACAGTTACCGCTATCGAACCTCGATTAACTACATCCCGTTTAACCTGCATATTTTTGAAGGCTCCTTGGAGACTAACTTCATCTTGCATAATGGGTTAATCCCAACAGAAAAAATGCGTGAAATGGTGAGTTTCTTTGAGCTCGATACATGGTTGCCACAAGGCCTGGACACTCAATTGAGCGTTGATATCTGTAAAAGTTTACCAAATGGTATTCAACAAAGACTGCGGCTCGCATTAGGGCTAGGCAACTGCGAACAATCTTTGATTATCATTGACGAGCCATTTAATGGTGCAGAGCAAGAAAACTCGCACTACTTCAAGCGGTTATTCAGCGACAAACTACTCAATAAGACCGTTATTTTCTCAACGAATGATCCGGGCATGATCTCTACATCCAATATGAGCTTAGTCTTGGAGCCAGATGGCAACCTGAAGTATTTCGGGTTAACCGATAAGTACTTAAAAAGTCTAAGTTAAGTTCGGAATGTGGTGTGGTTCATCATTCATACTTGAGCACGGTCATTGACAAAAATGTAAACGATGAGACTATTTACTCTGTAAGCGCGTACACTAAGGAATCCGATGTATACATTTGTTGCAGACAAATTGGATGTGGTTTATTTATCAACAATACCAGAAAACTACCAGTTACAAGACTTCGATGTGCCTGAAGAAGAACTCGAAATTCGTGAAATTGTAGAGGTATGGTATGAGTGTGCGTTTCTTCCTGACTTTAACCTTCAACACATCGACATCGAAAACAAAACCGCATTAGTCGAGACACAAGCGCAAGTCGTAAACAACTACACAAGTACGCTCGCTTTTTTACTCAAAAGTCGTGCTTATCGCGCAGCACTTAACCGATTATTGAGTGTATGGAGATTGGAGGCAGCAGCTAAAGCACAGCTTGAGCTGCTGTTACTTACGGAAGAACAGAGTAGCAAGCCAGTAAATTAATCGGCTAGGATAAGGGGCTAAAAATCTTAAACCCAACCATCGAATCGGAGACGTTTCTGCACGCGTTCAACCGCCTCTATCTGCATCTGACGAACACGCTCGTTAGACACGTTTAATAACAGGCCTATTTCCGACAAGGTTTTCACTCTCTGGTCAAATAATCCGAATCGATGGATCAAGACTTTCTGCAACTTAATTGGCAAAGTTTTAATAATATTTTCAATAGCTTGAGTAAAGCACTGGTTTTCACAGTCTTGTTGTGGATCTGGCGTATACTCACTTTCACACAGTTCAAGAACAAATGGAACACGATGTAGGTCCGCAGTGGTCGATACATCAATAAAACCACTAAGAGCAACAAGTTCATCTATACGCTCTGCTTTCACCCCTGAGCAGCGTGAGAGTTCAGAAATAGACAACTCCTTGCTCTCACTTTTTGACGCATCGAGCTTTTTTAAAGCCAGGCTATTTATCTCTTTGCACACATGAGCAGGTAAACGTACCGTGCGGCCATTGTTCATTAATGCCGCTTCTATATTCTCGCGAATCCACCATACCGCATAAGTAGAAAAACGGTAGCCTGGCTCAGGATCGAACTTATCGACCGCTTTTATCAAACCAATGTTACCTTCTTCTATTAAATCGAGCAGAGTAAAGTTATTGCCTGGCCGTTTGAGGTAGCCTTTTGCGATTTTCACAACAAGTCGAAGATTAGACTCAATCAACATTTCGCGCGCTTCTTCATCACCAGCTCGATTAAGTTTGGCGTAATGCAACTCCTCTTCACGAGACAACAAATCAATCCCCAAAATATCTTTGAGATAGTGAGCATAAGGGTCTTTCCCAACTGACAACGATTCTTTCATTGACAGTTCATCCGTGACAGCTCGGAACCTAGCAAAGCATTCGTTGTTCATTCCCCGTCCTTCTCAAGCCAACTTATTTCTTATCTTCTTTAATTGTTTTTGTACAACACTTTATGCATCATGATTTATATGCATTACTTTACACTGAGTGTAGACAGGGGTTCTGATCTTTACCAAGAAATCACTTATCACTTTAAAACAATTACTGCTTCTATGATAAAAACGTGAGCAGGCGGGGGTTTATATATATGAAAGTGATAGTATTTGTACGCAAATTGGCCTCAAAGAAAACAACGCAACGTGATCGTCAACGCTTACCACCTTACTCTGACTAAAACTTTGAGGCTTGAGGATGGTTTGAAGTATCAGTTGAATTAGCCTAATTCACTTGACGAAGCGCAGGTTGAAGCTGACAGTCTGTTATAACTTGGAAAACTGCACGATTCTTTCCTTCAGACTTACCTTGATACATCAACTCGTCAGCATCTTGCAAGCTCACGATGTGGGTAAACTCAGGATAGTAAGCACAGCCCAAACTGATACTCAAATGAATTGCTTGTCCGCCCAGTATAACAGGCTGATCGTAAACGGCTTTACAAAGCATATTGGCAAAATTGAGCGCTTCTCGCTCTGACAGAGAAGACGTAACGAGTGCGAACTCTTCTCCTCCAATTCTCGCCAATGTCATTCGGTCATCAGTCATCGACTTAGCGGCTTCTGCGATGGCAACTATTGCTCGGTCTCCAGCAAGGTGGCCATATCGATCATTGATTGATTTAAAATCATCAATATCAAACACCATCACCGTTAAGTTTCGCTTCAAATGATTCAGTAGCGCCAATTGCTCAATCAGGTGTCTACGGTTGTATAGCTTTGTGAGAGAATCCGTCAACGTCATCTCCAGCAATTGCTGATTGGCAATCGTTAATTGCCTTGTCCGAAGAGCAACCATACGTTTGAGAGCAAAAATATGATAAAGCGTTGCGACCGCCATAATGAAAATAGCAATAGGGAAAAGATAAAGTGGATAAACCGTTTTCACCACACTCCAACGGGTGAGGATCCGCTCACGATCCGTATCGATGACTTTTTCAAACGCTCGTGATACCTCTAAAATGGAAGTTGCACTGTGCATTCCTGCTGCAATCCGAAGATCTTTACTATATAAGCTAATTGTCGGGACAAACATACCCGCTCCCGGCGTGGTTGCCATATAAAAGTTAGCAACTTGCAGGTCTGCAACGAAGTACAGCACCTTTTTATCGACGGCGGCTTGTATCATCGAATCATTGTTAATGTATTCTGCGATAGGTGCATTCGGGTAATTCGTCTGAACAAACTCAGACTCGTAACTTCCTTTAACAACGCCAATTGGCAGCGTCATTTCGCCAGTTAAAACACTCCTGATATCAACCGAAAGTACATCTTTATTTACGTACAATTTGGTTTGGATAGGCATTATGACTGCGCCAAAGTCCATATACTTCGCTCTTTCGGGCGAGTAGACAAGTCCTCCGTGAAAATCAGCCTTACCCTCTTTTACGGCTTGTAAAGAAGCATCCCAATCCAAAAGGAGAAACTGAACGTCGATTTGGTTGTTCGCCGCGTACTCTTTCCAAAAGTCGATTAAAATACCTTTAGGTTCACCATCTGGGCTAAGGTAAGAGAACGGCTTCCACGCTTTGGAGTTAGCAACAATTAAAGAATGAGACTCTGACTTGTGTGCATGCGCCATCGGACAAATGGACAGCCACAGTAGTAATAAAGAAGCACACGCTTTTTTACATTTGCAACCATAAGTACCATAACTCGTCGATGACATACCTACTTCTCACCAGTCTTTTTAAACCATAATCTCGGCTGTTTGATTAGACTAAAGATATAGTAGAGTTGCATAAGACAGGAAGTGACTCTTATTGATATGAATCTAACTTAGTAAGTTTTAGTACTTAATTGGTACTTTCAACGCTTGGTTCGCTGAAGCAGTTGAAGCAGTTGAAGCAGTTGAAGCAGTTGAAGCAGTTGAAGCAGTACATGATAAATTAGGAAAACTTATCTGGTACTAAAAAATTGAATATCATCAGTTTTGCAAACACCTAGTACCAATAAAAAAGCCCTATTCAAAATCCACCTTGGGGAGAACTTTGAATAGGGCTCTTTGCCTCTATGCTTCATTTTACGGCTGAAGCTACCTTTACCTTTTTTCGCTTTAACGACTCGTGTTTGGAACAGCTGACTGGTAACAACCGCTTTTAGCGCGTTGTCTTTGATTTCACCTCTGCCGAAGTCGGTCTCATGTTGTGAGCCACTCGGTTGAGGACTGATTTTACGCTTTGCCATAAATCCTCCTTAATGGTCGAACCAGATTGGACAATAATTATATAAATAAGTCAAATTTATAGATTTAGTTGAATTTTATGCTAAAAAACTTCACATCACCGTCATTTATTTGAAATTTAATCAAAAACATGCTGGTTAAATAGTGACTAAATACAAATATTTGTCCATAAAGCACTAATATATGTTGACTCTTCGTGGAATTAACCTAGACTCAAACACGGCTAGAAAGAAAGTTCTTTGTTTTCACATTTCGTTGGATTACTTGTAACCCGTCGTCCTGTGGTACGCAATAGCAATTTATTTTTCCACGCTATAAGCGCCGTTGAGGCGAAAGATTACATTATTTAGATATTTAGGAAATAGACATGTCTAACACAGCTACTGGCACAGTTAAGTGGTTCAACGAAACTAAAGGCTTCGGTTTCATTCAACAAGAAAACGGTCCTGACGTATTTGCTCACTTCTCTGCAATCACTGGTGACGGCTTCCGTACTCTAGTTGAAGGCCAGAAAGTAGAATTTGTTATCTCTCAAGGTCAAAAAGGCCCTCAAGCAGAGCAAATCAAAGTACTTTAATTCTTAAAGAATTTGATACGATAGCCAGCTTTTAAAGCTGGCTATTTTTTTGCCTAAAACTTATTTTGCCAACAAAACGATATAAATCTATGGCTCTTAAACCAACCATTTACAAATTTCGTATCGCCATTTCCGATATGAATAATGACTATTACGATTCTAAAAATCTAACTATCGCCCTTCATCCTTCTGAAAAGCCGCAACGAATGTTGGCTCGCATTCTAGCTTACTGTTTAAATGCTCAAAGCAATCTGGAGTTTACAAAAGGACTCTCTACGATTGAAGAGCCTGATTTATGGCATGTTGGCGATGATCAAAGCATTACTCACTGGATTGAAATTGGCGAACCAGAACCAGACAGAATTAAGAAAGCTTCTCGCCTCGCAAAGCATGTAAAAGTTTACACTTATAACACCAAAGCGGCTGTCTGGTGGGACAAAATGTCAGGAAAGTTCTCAATGCTTCCCGTCAACGTAGAGAGCTTTGACTATGACGCTATCGACTTGATTTGTCAGCATCTTGACCGAGGTACTAGCCTTTCTGTTATGATTACTGGCAGCTCAATTTTTGTTGATATCAATGATCAACATATCGAAGTAACGGTGAAGGAACTAAAAAACCATGACGTCTCTTAGTGAACTGAGTCAAGAGATGGGATTTGAAGAAATCCCCTTTGTTAAAGAACATAAAGCAGCAAAGCGGCGTTGGTTAAAAGAACAGTCACAACTATTTACAAAAGTTTGTGAGAACAAACCCACAACAGCACCTACTCTTCACCTGCTTGGCCTTTTGACCAAATCACATATTGAAGCAAGTGCTAACTACGAGCAACATGCTCACTCTACCCAGCGTATGCAGCAAGTTCTGACTGACTCCTTGGGTAATGAGCACGCGGATAAGTTTACTAACCAATCTGCTGAAGACCTAATCTTAGTCACCCACCTTTGGTTATACACGCAAGGCTATTTAAATATGGATTTCAGCTTGGCGCACGATCATGCCGAGCAGACTCAAAATACATTGCAGCACGAACTTGTCATGAAACGCATGGACGTTGATGCATTCAGAACCGAACTCATGCAAAGTTTTTATCAAGGTAAAGAAGCCCGTCCGGCTTCAGCAAGTGGCTTTTGGGGTTGGTTTAAACGTCTATTTTCCGCATAAAATACATGGTTTTATCCATTTCAAACAACTGATAGACTTCACGTCCAGTGCAACAAGCATCATGATTGCATTCTTAAAGGACAATTACCCAATGAACATCAAGGGATCATTATGAAGTTTATCCGTTGGATTTTAGGCAAGGTTATCTTATTGCTGAACGCGGTGTTCTCACCTCGTGGTATTAAGCGCACCGCAGAAGAACAGCAACGTATTGATGAAAAAGCGAAACAATACGCACTTTACCAATTTGAAGCCTGCCCTTTTTGTGTAAAGGTCCGCCGTGCAATGAAGCGTCAATCGGTGAACATTGAGCTACGTGATGCAAAAAATAACCCGACTCATCGATCTGAACTAGAGCAATGTGGTGGGCGAGTTAAAGTCCCTTGTCTTCGTATCGAAAAAGATGGCGAGACACAGTGGTTATACGAGTCATCTGACATCGTCGCTTACGTTGAAAAAGAATTTGCCTAAGTTCCCCCTATGAACATTGGCGGATGTAAAAGAGGCACCTAACGGTGCCTCTTTTCTATTTTTTCTAGCTAGATGTTGCCGTGCGAGCTTTCCTTATTCAGTCTTCTTGCTCAACTCCGAACTTAAACTCCACTAAGCAAATAACGGGTATGCAAGAACAACACAACGAAGATTACCGCCTAACGTCTGCGTTATTCATCCACGATCAATGTTAGCTCTACGCGCCGATTGCAAGCTTTACCACTCGCTGTCGCATTGCTGCACTTCGGTACATACTCCCCGAAGCCTCTAGAAAACACTCGTTGACGTGGAATACTCGTCGCCAATAGTTGTTTTTCTACTTCACGAGCTCGCTTTTCAGATAGCGTGTCATTGAAGCTTTCAGCTCCCGTGCTATCCGCATGACCATCAATCACGACATCAACATCAGTTCTTCCAGCCAGATAGTGACCAATGTTTCGAATCCAGTCTTGAGATTGAGCAGATAACCGTGCAGAACCCGTTTGAAAATGCACTTGCTCTTTCAAACGTATCATCAGGTGACCACCACTGAGCGTCTCGTGAGGAATGTTATGCCTGCTCAGGAACATTTCCAGAGAGGTCACGTTTTGCGACTTTTTTACTGACGCCCTCGCCGTTTGATATGAACGAGGGGAAGAAGCCACATTGGATGCGCTCGGGTATCCCCACTCTGGGTGTCTCAGCTCAGTGTTTGATTTAGGAGCTGTATCTAAAATGTTCCCACCAGGGACCATATCTTGATCGAGGCTGCTGCACCCGGCCAGAATGCCACAAACAATTAAAAACCAATGCTTCATACCATTACCAACGTAGAAAAACTCTTGTTCATTGTGTCGACAAAACACGCCGAATCTTTAGCGCTTTTGTCCACCGATTGGTTTGTCTATGCAGCGTTCATGCCACTGGAGTCAATGCAAAATCATCTCTCAAATAAAACGCAACACTAAAATACCCTACCCTTACAGTCCATACGTCAGGCAAAGTCTGTTACCAATGGTCTCACTTTATTGTTATTTAATGGTTTTAGTCACTATCGTTAACCGATAAACTAACGCAAATTTCTCATTTAGAGCACTACTATGTTAAAAACCATATCGAAAGGCTTTGCTGTTGTTGTTGCCGTAATGGCTTTGTCGGCATGCGATAGCGGCAAGAGTCAGCCTCAGCAAGGCAAACAATACGAAGTTTTGCCAGTATCCCTTGAAGAGTATGATTTAGCTCCCCTGACTGAAGCATTCTCTTTAACTTGTGGCCACTGCCGCTCAATGGAAGAGTTTGTCCCTCAAATTGAATCATTGACCGATCAAAGCGTTGAAAAAATGCATGTAACGTTCAATGAAAGTGCACAAGTGAGCGCCATCATCTTCTATACTGCCGTAATGCAGCTTGAATCAACACCAGATAAAGCGTTTATGGCGGATCTTTTTACTGCTGTGCAAATGGGTGCCGATGCAACAGCTGAGGAACGCCAAATCGCCGTAGAGAAAGCCTTTGAGTCTCGCAACCTTATCAGCCCTTACCATTTAGATGAAGCACAGCAAAAAGCGCTGTTTGAGTACATCACTAAGGCAGAAGCGATCACGACTCGCGGCCAAATGAACTCCGTTCCAGCCTTTATCGTAAACGGAAAATATCAAGTGATTACTGGTGGTCATGACAGCGTTGAAGCCATGGCAGAAACCATCAAATTTTTGCTAAAACAACCTAAATAGACAAGGAGATTACGTGTCTAAATTTTTGTTTCCTCTTATTATTTTTATTTTGGCGGGCTTTTTCATTTACCGTACTTGGACAAACCATAAAGTAGCAGATGAAAACTTTGCCAAAGGCCAAGCATTCTTACTAGAAAATGCGAAAAAAGAAGGCGTCATCACAACAGAAAGTGGCCTTCAATACATGGTTCTTGAAAAAGGCGAAGGTGAGGTTCACCCAACTGCAACAAGTAAAGTAAAAGTACACTACCACGGCACCTTGATTGATGGCACGGTATTCGATAGCTCTGTTAATCGTGGTGAGCCGATTTCATTTGGTCTTAACCAAGTCATTAAAGGCTGGCAAGAAGGTCTACAATACATGGTAGAAGGTGAGAAAATCCGCCTTTTCGTACCAAGCACGCTTGGCTATGGTAAGAGTGGCTCTGGCCCAATTCCACCAGCAAGTGTTTTGATCTTTGATGTTGAACTGCTAGAAATTCAATAAATCTAGAAAGCTTTGTCTTAAAGCCAAAGTATCAAAACCAAAAACGCCGCGAACCACGCGGCGTTTTCTGTTTTAAGAGAGGTTAAAAACCAATATAGTGATCCGAAAGCAATGCAATGAACAACGCCAAAAGATGATAGATAGAGAATTTAAACGTCTCCATCGCGGTATTTGGCTCTGGTGCATATTTTAGCTTCCATGCATGGTACATAAAGCCAGCATTGAGGAGTAGCGAGGCAAAAAGATACACCACGCCGACCATACCAACCAAAACCGGTAGGACACAAACCAAAGTCAATAGCACCGTATACAACAGAATAGAAGTTTTGGTGTACTCAATGCCGTGTGTCACTGGCAGCATGGGAATATCTACCTTGCGGTAATCCTCGACACGATGAATAGCCAGAGCCCAAAAATGTGGTGGCGTCCAGATAAAAATGATCATCACGAGCAGCCAAGCATTCGCATGTAATTGCCCTGTTACAGCAGTCCAACCGAGAAGAGGCGGCATCGCACCGGCAATCCCTGCAATGACGATATTTTGGGGCGTAGCACGTTTGAGGTACATTGTGTATACCATCGCATAGCCGAGCAAACTCATCAAAGTCAACCATGCCGTCAGCGGGTTGACCATCGCATAGAGAAGTACAAACCCTAAGACACCTAAAACTGTAGCGAAGGCTATCACCGATGATGGTTTAGTCTCACCCGATGGCAATGGTCGTTTATGTGTACGTGCCATTCTCGCATCAATTCGGCGGTCAATTAGATGATTAAACGCTGCCGCAGACCCGGCCATCAGACCAATCCCCGTTAGGCCAACTACCGCCTGCAACCAGGGGAAATCATCAACTGGGGCTAAGCTCATCCCTACTACTGCCGTCACCAACATTAACGCCACCACTTTAGGTTTCGTTAACTTCAAATAAACGGAACTTAGTCGCTTTCGCCCATTTAACGACAGCGCGATTTCTTTACTCATAGCGAACTCCTTTCGCGGTGTAATTCCAAGCCGTTTTACCCTGCCACAAGTAAAACTGGCTAACACAAACGAGACTCAACATAACAGCGGCACCGAGGTTGTGCGCCACCGCGACATAGATAGGAAGTTGAAATACTACGTTGCTTACACCCAGCATAATTTGGCACACCAGAGTGAATAACAACCACCCTCCGATTCTCTGTGAATGATGAGAATCTTGCCTCATAAGCCCAATACTATAAGCCAATACCACGGTGGCGGTAACAATAGCGCCTATACGATGAGTGACGTGTATAGTCATTCTTGCCGGATACTCCAAGACACCAAATTCATAATTCTCGAATCCAGTTTGCCAGAAAGAAAACGCTTCTTTCCATGAGAGATGGCTCATCCAGTCTCCCTCACAAATCGGCAGTGTGGTACACATCAGCGCAGCATAATTTGACGAAGTCCATCCTCCAAGGAGCACTTGCACCAAAACAACCAGAAAAACCAACAATGAAAAGCCTCTCAGAGAGCTAGAAGATGGAGAGAAATAGAGATTGTTTTGCGCTTTTAATTGGCAGTAAAAAATCGCCTGTAACGCCAATAAAACAAAACCACCGAGCAAGTGAAGCATCACGATGACGGGCATTAATTTAAGAGTAACTGTCCACATTCCCAAAAGTGCCTGCCCAATCACCAATACGCTGAGCAACATCGGAATGGTTGAATTTACACGCTCAGACCTTATTGATATCGCTGCCATCGCAAAAATGACTAAACCTAACGTTCCTGCAAAATAGCGATGAATCATCTCAAGCCATGCTTTCTCATGCTCTACTGCCCGCTCGGGGAAGTTCAGGTTAGCACGTATGACGTCTTCTTCTTGATGCGGCACAGAAAAGTGCCCATAACAACCAGGCCAATCCGGGCAACCTAACCCTGCATCTGAAAGGCGAGTATATGCCCCTAACATGATCACCACGAGAGTTAGCAGCAAACTGAATCTAACCAACTGAATTAATTTCATATGCACTTCCTCTAACCGACTCGTGACAGTTTTAAGAGCTTGCGTAAGTCCGCCAACATACCTTTATTCAATAGGACTAAGTCCTCATTTGGTTTCGGCGAGTAAGACATCACCAGTTGCCCAAGAGGATCAACGATCAACATTTGCCCAGGTTTCACTTTTGCGGTAACCAATTCATTCATTTGCATCGCTAACATCGATACTTCCATGGGATCTGAATGCTCAGTCTGCCAAACGACTGGCACTACTCGCTCTTGATACTTACCTAAAGCAACATGACTTTGCTGAAGCAGGTAAAGCTGCTGTTTACACTGTTCAGTGCATTCGTTAGGCAATACATAAGCGAGTTGCCAACCATGGTCTTTGAGAGGTGACTCTTGACCAAGCTGCTCTAACGTCGTGTATGGTTCGACTAACTCGCCTCTATTGGTCACTCCGCTTTGATACCACCCTTGTGTGAGAATGACTTTTGCAATGACAGCGGGAAGCGCGAACGTACAAACCAGCGCAATCAACATTAGTCGTCCTTTGGTTACTTTAGATGTCATGCTTCACCTCCATGTGACGCAACTTTTTTTGCCAACGAACAAAAACAATTAAAGTCAGTATTAAGAAAACACCTGCCATCGAAAACCATTGAATCGAATAGCCAAAATGTTTGGCACTATTGAGTGGTAATGGATTCCAAGGAAAGTCATAGGGCCAACGAGTTAAATTGTCTGGCTGCAAGACTGCGGGCATAAGTTCAATATTCAGTAGCTGATTCAATTGCGCGATGTTTAGGTTTTGCACGCGAATAACATCGCCAACTTCCGGCATTAACTCTGAGCTCAGTGGATTAGTAGATTTTCGGTACAGGCGTCCTGTGATGAAAATCGAATTATCGAGTTTGGTGACCGTTGGTAACATTGAGCGATCTGCTCTTCCCTCGACAAAACCAAGCTCCAATAACGCATAGGTACTAGGCTCATCGCTCGTCAATACAATCTGAAATGCTAAATATCCCACACTGCCTTGATGCGTTTGGTTGTCTAACAAAATTACGGGAAACGCCTGAGGAACAACATTAACTTCCACTTTTTTCCCGAGGATACTTTCCTCTCGCCAGTCGTTGTCTTCAAGAACGACGCTTAGTGCTTGGTACGCACTATCCGCACGCGCGAGAATGGCTTGTTCCAATGCTTGTTTTTCTTGCCCTCTCTCAAACTGCCAAAAACCCAGTTTGACCAAAAGAGAAAACACAACCACAGTTAAACCAACTGCAACCCAAAACCGTTTCGATAGCCATAATTGTCTTGATAACAACAATGATGAAACCGGAGGTGCCATGTCCACCGTATTTCTATTCAAACTGACGCTTGTCCTTTTGCTGCTTTTCATTATCTTCAACCTCGCAAAAGCGCTTATCGAAATGGTTCGTGAAGACCCAGATAATCCTGAAAAAAGAGACAAACCCATGAGTCATTACTTAGGCCGTCGAGTCATGTTCTCCGCTTTGGTGGTCGTCCTTTTGCTTATTGCGCTCAGCTCGGGTTGGCTAGCACCAAACCCTCGCCCTTATTAGTCGAACCAAGAGTTCACACTGCGCCTAAAGTACGTAAACAAACACAAACAGACATAACCAAACCACATCCACGAAATGCCAATACCAGCTGCCGGCTTGAAAGGCAAAATGGTTCTTTGGCGAAAAGTGATCTTTAGCGATTCTGAACAGCAGCACGATCAAGAAGATAGTCCCAAGACAAACGTGTAAACCGTGGAACCCCGTCAACATGAAGAACGTGTTACCGTAAATACCGGACTGCAACGTGAGCCCTATGTCTTGATAAGCATGAACATACTCAACCGCTTGGTAATATAGAAAAAAGCCAGCAAGTACGATGGTTATCTCTAACCAAACAATCAGTGCCGTTCTTTTGTCTTGTTCAAGGCTTATATGCGCCATATGTAGCGTAATAGACGACAATAGCAGCAAGATAGTATTGGTAAGGGGTATGCCCTGCCACGGCATAGCTTGTGTTGTTTCTCCTCCCGGTGTCAGTGTGAGTGGCCACATCGCTTCGAAGGTTGGCCACAGGACTTCGTTAGTCATGAAGTTATTATCTGCCCCACCTAACCAAGGCACAGAAATCATTCTGGCGTAGAACAAGGCACCAAAAAAGGCACCAAAAAACATCACTTCAGAAAAGATAAACCAGCTCATTCCTTGGCGAAAAGAACGAGTAATTTGCGAGCTGTATTTTCCACTCAGTGATTCAGTAATCACATTACTAAACCAACCAGCCAACATGTAAAGCAAGAACAAGAAGCCCACCGCTAGCACAATGCCACCAATGGTTCCCACTGCACCGTCACTTTGTGTCCCCTGGACGGTCATGCCCGCGCCAACAGCAACCAAAAACAGAGCAAATGCACCGATGATCGGCCAGCTACTTTGAGCGGGAACATAATATGTTCCTGGCTTGTTACTCATAATTTCTCTCCTTACTGACCAACCTTGGTCTGTATCTCTCTCCCTGAGTGGCTAAGAGCCTGTAGGAGGGGGAAGTTTATAGAGTGTGTAAGACAGCGTTAACGTGTGTATAGACTCAGGCAAGTCCGGTTCGATATAAAAAATCAACGGCATTTGAGCTTGCTGTTTACCATCCAGAGGCTGCTGGTTAAAACAAAAACACTCAATCTTATTGAAGTAAGCAGCTCCAGTCCCGGGAGAAACAGAAGGAACGGCTTGCCCCACCAACTTCTGCCCGCTTTCATTAAATGCAAGGTATTCAGTTTGCACAACTTCACCTGGGTGAACATCCATCGAAATCACTTTGGGTCTAAACTCCCAAGGCATATCTGGGCTGACATGAGCCATAAACTCCACGCGAACAGTTCGGCTCATGTCCGGTTGCATACCTGTCGGTTGAATGGCGGCTACTTCACTTGTCTTTCCATTGATTCCCAGTGCGTCGCACATCACGTCATAAAGTGGGACCAGTGCATAGCCGAAGCCAAACATTAACAGGGTCGCCAAAAGCAACTTCACTGTGAGCTTCTTGTTTGATGGATTCGGTTTCATGTCACTCACCCCACTCTTTGCTAGTCAATCTTAGGCGGTGTAGTAAACGTATGATGCGGCGCAGGGCTTGGCACTGTCCACTCTAAGCCTTCCGCACGTTCCCACGGTTTTGCAGAGGCCTTTTCCCCGCCACGAATACACTTGATCACCAACCATAAGAAGATCAGTTGTGACAACCCGAATGCAAACCCACCAATTGATACTATTTGATTAACATCAGCAAACTGAATGGCGTAATCCGGTATGCGTCTTGGCATGCCCGCTAAGCCTAGGAAGTGCATTGGGAAAAACAGGACATTGACGGAAATAATTGAGCACCAGAAATGCCATAAACTCAGCTTGTGGTCGTACATATTGCCCGTCCACTTAGGTAGCCAGTAGTATGCCGCTGCCATGATCGAGAATACCGCACCAGATACCAACACATAATGGAAATGGGCAACCACGAAGTAAGTGTCATGATATTGGAAATCCGCCGGCACAATCGCCAACATCAGTCCCGAGAAGCCGCCAATAGTAAAAAGCACAATAAAGGCAATGGCAAACAACATTGGCGTTTCAAATGTCAGAGCTCCACGCCACATGGTGGCAACCCAGTTAAAGACTTTAACCCCCGTTGGTACCGCAATCAGCATAGTGCAATACATGAAGAAGAGCTCAGCAAAAACTGGCATCCCCGTGGTAAACATGTGGTGCGCCCACACAAGGAAAGATAACAATGCAATGCTGCACGTCGCGTAAACCATCGAATGATAACCAAACAGCTTCTTACCACTGAAAGCAGGCAGAATGGCGGAAATGATTCCAAACGACGGTAAAATCATGATGTACACTTCTGGGTGACCAAAGAACCAAAAGATGTGTTGGAACATTACCGGGTCACCACCACCAGCTGCGTCAAAGAAGCTAGTCCCGAAATATTTGTCAGTAAGAACCATGGTCACTGCACCCGCTAGTACCGGCATAACCGCGATCAACAAGAAAGCGGTAATTAACCAAGTCCAAACAAACATTGGTAACTTGAACCAAGTCATTCCCGGAGCTCGCATATTTACGATCGTCACGATAACGTTGATCGCGCCCATAATGGAGCTGATACCCATGATATGCACAGAGAATACAAACAGCGCAGTGCTATCTGGTCCATAAGTCGTGGACAGCGGAGCATAAAACGTCCAACCAAAATCAGGACCGCCGCCAGGTAAAAACAACGAGCTAAACAAAATAAGAAATGCAAAAGGTAAGATCCAAAAGCTCAAGTTGTTCATGCGCGGCAGCGCCATATCAGGAGCGCCGATCATCATCGGGATCATCCAGTTAGCAAGACCCGTAAATGCTGGCATCACCGCACCAAATACCATCACTAAACCGTGTACCGTGGTCATTTGATTAAAAAACTGCGGATCGACTAGCTGTAGCCCTGGCTGGAACAGTTCGGCACGAATGATCATTGCCATCGCACCACCTGTTAGAAACATCGCAAAGCTAAACCAAAGGTAGAGGGTGCCTATGTCTTTATGGCTTGTAGAATACAACCAACGAGTGATGCCCTGGGGTGCATGATGCTCGTGACCATCATCGATCGCAATGGTACTGTTCGCACTGGCTTCTGCTGGCGCAGACTTCACTGCCTTATCTATTGGCTTACTCATATTTCCTCCTTAGCACTGCCTTGTGCCTTAAAGGCATTCACATCGGATGCTTGCACTGTATCGCCAGTATCGTTGCCCCATGCATTTCGTTGATATGTGATAACCGCGCCAATTTCTTTGTCACTTAACTGATTAGAAAAAGCCTGCATTGCGGTGCCCGGGCGACCGTTGACAATAATATCTATGTGCTCTGTAACATCTCCGGTTGCAATAGGACTGCCTTTAATCGCGGGAAATGCACCCGGAATCCCCTCACCATTTGCCTGATGACACACAGCGCAACGCGCCGTGTATATCGATTCGCCTTGCGACATCAATTCGTCCATAGATAAGTCTTGAGAGAGCGCTTCTTGTGCCGCCGCTTTTTGAAGCGCGAGTTCTTCCTTCTTACTCGCTAGCCATTCATCGAACTTTTCTTCTTCCATTGCATGCACCACCACTGGCATAAATCCGTGTGCACGACCACATAGCTCCGCACACTGACCGCGATATACGCCTGGCTCATCAATTCTTGTCCATGCTTCATTGATAAAACCTGGAATGGTGTCTTTCTTGACGGCAAAGTCTGGTACCCACCAAGAGTGAATGACATCATCAGAAGTCATCAAAAAACGCACTTTGCGATTCACAGGCAACACCAAAGGGTTGTCTACTTCCAGTAAGTAATGCGCGCCTTTAGCTTCGATTCCATCAATTTGTTTTTGGCTGGTGGCAAGCAAACTGAAGAACTCAACATCTTCACCAAAATAGCTGTAATGCCATTTCCATTGCGAGCCTGTGATCTTGACCGTGATATCCGATTGGCTTGTGTCTTCCATTGCTACTAGAGTTTTTGTTGCGGGAATCGCCATAGCGACAAGAATGATGATGGGTATGACCGTCCAAATAATTTCCACTTTTGTGCTTTCATGGAAATGTGCTGCAACTGCTCCTTTTGACTTGCGATGACGGAAGATGGAATAGAACATCACACCAAAAACAATCAAAGCAATTACACAGCAGATATAGAAAATCAGCATATGTAATTCATACACTTGCCCACTTATCTCTGTGACCCCTTTTGTCATGTTGTAGTCATTTTCCTTTGACCAACCAAAAGAGGAAAATGTGATTAAAATCACATTCAGTGATAAGGCTAGAGTAGTCGTTAATCTTTTCAAAAGATCTCTCCTCTGCTCAGCCGCTACGCCTACGCGAGCTTCCTTGCGTCCCGATGCAAATATCGAACAACTTTACGAAAAATCACAAAAACTACGATTTCGACACGGTTTGTTATATTTATGTTAAAAGGCTAGTTATAGTTCCAAGGTTCTTCAAGAAATTAAATATGATTAAATTTTGTTCGGATAAGAAAAATTAATTCGGTTTATCGATTGCCCTCTTTGAAATGTAATTGAGAACCATTTACATTGATTTAAAAGAAAACATTGAGATACTTACCAAACGAAGTGTCCAAGAAAGTAGGCTCCCCCTACTAAGGAATGACTGATATGACAGCACTAATTACGCAATGGCTAGAACGAGACCCTGATCCTAAGACTCGTGAAGAGCTACAACACCTCGTCGATACGAACAATGAACAAGAACTTACTGATCGCTTTGGCTCACGCCTTGCCTTTGGTACTGCAGGCTTACGTGGCAAAGTGGGCGCAGGTCCAAACCGAATGAACCGCTTGGTGATTCAAGAGACCGCCACTGGTTTAGGGAACTATTTGCTTGAGCAAGTCAAAGATGCCGCGAGTCGTGGTGTCGTTATTGGCTACGACGGTCGTCCCGATTCAAAACAATTCGCGCATGATACCGCATCCGTACTGACGGCCCTTGGTATCAAGGTTTACCTAACGTATGACGTTGCAGCAACCCCAATTGTCGCGTTTGGTGTCCGTACATTGAATGCGGCGGCCGCTGTTGTTGTTACTGCCAGTCACAATCCACCAGAATACAATGGCTTTAAAGTATATTGGGAGAATGGCGCACAGATTATTCCTCCACACGACTCTGGAATCGCAGCGAAAATTGATGACGCAACAACGAAGCCATTACCTTTAATGTCTCTCGATGATGCAAAACAGCACGGTTTGTTAGTTTGGTTGGAAGACGACTACTACCAAACTTACCGTAAGACAATGAACGAAAACGCGCTGCTTACTCCTGACAACAATACCGATATATCTATTGCTTACACCGCAATGCATGGCGTTGGCGCGAATATGGCGGAAACGCTACTTGCCGACGCAGGCTTCCAAAAAGTGGCAAGTGTTAAGGAACAGCGCGAACCTGATGGAAGCTTCCCAACCGTCAACTTCCCAAACCCTGAAGAAGCCGGTGCAATGGATATGGTGATGGCATTAGGTAAGTCCGTAGATGCCGATATCGCTTGCGCGAACGATCCAGATGCGGACCGTTTTGCCGTGGCAGTTAAACGCCCAGATGGCGAGTATCAAATGCTAACAGGTGATCAGGTGGGCTCACTGTTTGGCGATTACTTGCTGGAACAGCAACCTAACGCTTTGGTTGGCAACACCATCGTATCCTCAAGAATGCTGAGCAGCATCGCTAAGGCGCATGGCGCACAATACTATCAAACATTAACTGGCTTTAAATGGCTTACTAACGTTGCCATGGAACAAGAGACAGAAACCAACCCATTCTTGTTTGCTTATGAGGAAGCGCTCGGTTATACCGTGGGTAACAAGGTGTGGGATAAAGATGGTTTATCTGCAATCGTCGCGTTTTCACAGCTAACAGGCAAGCTTAAAGCGCAAGGCAAAACACTGTGGGATAAACTGGAAGAGCTGTACCGCAAGCACGGTTTCTACTTCAACGCACAACGCAGCATCGCTCTCGACCCGAACTCTCCACCAATCGGCGACAAACTCCGAGCCAATCCACCAACAGAGATTGCTGGTAAAAAAGTTGCAGTAACCGAAGATCTAAAAACATCGGTTCGCATGTTTGACGACGGCTCTGAAGAATCCATTGACTTACCAGCAAGTGACGTATTGATTTATCACCTAGAAGATCAATCTCGCGTGATTGTTCGTCCTTCTGGTACTGAGCCAAAACTAAAATGTTACTACGAAGTCATCAACCTCTTCCCTGCGGATATGAGCTATGAACAAGCACAGCAAGCAGCAGAAGCGAAGATGAACGAACTTATCGACGCGCACCAGCAAAGTTTGTAAGTCAAAGAGAAACATAGATATTTGATACAACAAGAGGCGCAAATTCGCGCCTCTTTTTTGATTTTCACTAGAACAAGTCAAGCTAACCCGTGCTTTCCCTAGCCTACAATTTCCTTTTGTAGAAAGTACTTGTGGATGCCCTCTGCAGGATAGCCTGAGTACTGCCCCACTTTCTCAAAACCCAATTTGAGATAGAACTCAAGAGCTTGAAAGCTGTAGGTATCCAAATAAACATGGGTAACCCCATGAGGCTTTACTTTTTGTTCTAGCATCGACATTAATTGACTACCGAGACCAGAGGTTCGACTTTCAGCGTCTACCCACAAAAACTCAACAAACACCGTATTTTTAAACATTTCGCCAGTCAAGCCACCCATGATCTTGCCATTCTCATCTTTTGCGAAACAGCCTACAGCATGCACTTCCCCTTCAGGTAAATGCAGTCGGTTATAAGATCGAATACCTTCACGAACAAAATCAAGGTCTGTTTGATCTGGATTTAAACAAAATTCAAGCTTCATATATCCTCTCCTTAGGAAACACCAATATCCTAAAACAAAAAGCCAGCAATTGCTGGCTTTCTAATGGAATATGATAACTTTACAAGGCGAAACTACTCAGCATCCACAACGCCAGAATAACAAACACTAACCCCATTAGTTTATGTTGATACGTGCGGAATTTTTCGTTCTCGAGCAGCCCTTTGCCCAATGTGCCTGCTAACCCAACAAGTAATAAATTGAATGACAAGCCAAGAACGTTCAACAATAACCCTAGCGCTAGCATCTGCTCACCGGAAGATGCAGTGATATTGCTTGAGACAAACTGCGGCAAAAACATCACAAAAAAGACCAAGGCTTTAGGGTTAAGCAAATTACTCATCAAAGCACGCTGATAATAAGTTGATGCCATTTTGTTTTGACCATCAAGCTCTGGAGCCGAAGATGCCTCAGCTCGTAAGCAGTCCCAACCCATTTTTAACAAGTAAGCGCCACCTAATAGATGAAGGACTTTAAGGGCTATTGGGCTCATGGCAATCAGGGTAGATACGCCCATCGCAGCAAGCAAAGTAAGAATAACACCAGACGTCGCATTGCCTAAGCTAGCAAAAAGACCGACCTTCTTACCGTAACTCATACTAGAGCTCGCTATCAGCAACATATCGGGCCCTGGTAACAGCAACAAAGCCACTACTGCGGTGAGATAAACAGGAAGTACAGATAAATCAATCATGATGGAACCGCTTTTCTACAACAAGGCGGCGAATGTTATACCAACAAAATAACATCATCCAGCCCAAAATAGCCAAGATAAGTCAAAAAATAAAAATCATAGTTTGCCCAGTTGAAAAGTAGCAATCAATTCGCCTGTTTATCAAAATCGAATAGCAATTTTGTACAAAAATAAGCACGATGGATCCGTTACACTTCTAAAATGATTTTCTTGAGCAGACCGGATAAAGATGAAAGAAAAGAATAAGGAAATCGCTACCTTCAAGATAGCTCAAGAGCTCGGCGGTTTAGAACTTCTCGATGCAAAGTATGAGAAGCAGAATTTTTCACGCCATAGCCACGAAGGTTACACTATTGGTGTCATCGAAAAAGGGGCACAACAATTTTTTAGGACGGGCGGGAATCATATCGCGCCACAGGACAGCATCATCCTTGTTAATGCAGATGAAGTACACAACGGGCATTCAGCCTCGGAAGGCGGTTGGGAATACAAAGCAATGTACCCTGTACCTCAGCAGTTTCAAACTTTAGGACAAGAGCTTGGTTCACCAAATGTAGCTCTGCCCTATTTCCCTCAACCTGTGGTTTACGATCCTGAGCTGGCTAGTCAGTTACGATTGGTATTTGAAACACTAGAAAAATCAGACAACCGTTTATTGAGAGAAACTTTGGTTTACGGCACGTTGATCAAGCTAGCCAGTAAACACAGCACTCATCGGGCACCACTGAAAGAGTCAACCAGAGCTCAGCGACAAGTGCAGCTCGTCAGAGAATTTTTGGAAGACTTTCCACAAACGGACGTCTCACTAGAAGAACTCGCCAAACTGTCTGGATTAAGCCCTTTTCATCTGCTGAGAGAGTTTCAAAAGCAATTTGGCTTTCCGCCTCATGCCTATCAAATTCAGCAACGTTTACGTATGGCGAAGAAGCTACTAAAAATGGGACAAAAAATTTCAGACGTGGCACAAGAATGCGGCTTCCATGATCAAAGCCATCTGCATCGACACTTTAAAAAAGCCATGGGCGTCACTCCCGGCCAATACGTCCGTCACAGCTAAAGCAGCAATATTGTACAAGGCGTTATGCGACTACCGAGCTATCTTGGTAATCTGATTTAGGAATAAATAAGAAGAAACTATGGACCACACTTTGCCGTTAAAAAAAGAATCAAAAGCCACGCTATTTTGGCAAGGTACACTTGCGATGATGCCTCTGAGTATCGCAGTGCTCCCTTGGGGCTTACTCGCAGGCTCATTCGCAATTGATACTGGGCTTCACCCTTTGGAAGGACAAGCACTATCCGCCATTTTGTTCGCAGGTTCTGCACAGCTCGTCGCGATGGGAATGATTAAAACGGGAGCAGGTCTAGTGACCATGTTACTGACAACGTTTTTTATCACCTCTCGACACTTCCTCTACAGTGTATCGATGCGCAGTAAAATTGCACCGCTCCCTCTAAAATGGCGATTATCACTCGGCTTCTTACTTACTGACGAGCTGTTTGCGATTGTAGGCCACCATTCCGATAAACAATTTAATCGCTGGTATGCACTTGGGGCTGGTCTGAGTTTTTACCTGTTTTGGAATGTCGCGACATTGACGGGCATTATTGCGGGAAGTCTAATCCCTGAACTGAACGAAATGGGTTTGGAATTTGCTGTAGCCGCTACTTTTATCGCGATAGTAGTACCCACCATTAAAAATGCAGCGGTGCTCGCGAGTGTTATTGTGGCTTTGGTGAGCTCAGTTGCCCTAACCTATTATCAAATTGAGGGAAGTTTGATGATTTCGAGCATTTTAGCCATGCTTACTGGTTACTTTGTGGAACAAGTAAAGGAGAAACGCTAATGATCATGTTGGCTATTTTGCTGATGACGGTACTTGTTTTCACCAGCCGCTACTTGTTTTTAGAACCCAAGCTACCATTGCGATTAGGGACGCGCACTCAAAAAGTACTCAATTACGCTAGCCCCGCAGTACTGACTGCGATCTGGGCACCGATCGTTTTCATTCCCGATGGGGAGCTCAGCGTCAATGTGCAAAACCCATTTTTACTGGCTGCCGTACTGGCTGCTTTAATCGCGTATTTTACTAAAAATGTTCTTTTAACGACGGTTATCAGTATGGTGGTATTTCTCGTTCTACGAATTTGGCTTTAATCCGCCAACCACTCAATCTCCAACAAGGTGACATCGCCACACTTTAATCGACCAAGGAAGATGTCACCTTCATGTACCTCACCAACGCCCTTTGGTGTACCAGTCATCACTACATCGCCATCTTGAAGTGTTGTGTAACTGGTTAATTCATCCAGGATAGTTAGCGGCGGATAGAGCATTTGGTTAACGTGACCTTTTTGTACACGAACACAGTTGATTAAGAGCTCAAGGTTTAGATCATTGATATCAATGTTATCCAAAGAGACAAACCGACTAAACACAGCGGAGCCATCAAATGCCTTAGCACGCTCCCACGGCAACCCCTGATTTTTAAGCGAGGATTGCAAACCACGCTTGGTCAGATCCAATCCCAAACCAACCGCTGAATAACGTCCATCCTTGATCAAAAAGCAGATTTCAGCCTCATAATGAAGGGGCTCTTGATGGAATGAACGCAGAGTTGTTGATACGGAGGTTGCGGGTTTATTAAATACAACCATTTGCTCAGGCATTGCATTATTAAGCTCATGAATGTGTTCAACGTAATTTCGTCCAACACAAAGCACTTTACCCACTTCTACTTTCTTTTCTTCAACTTGAATAACACTCATCATTCTTCCCTGCAAAACAAAAATCCCATCATAATCTAACCTATTGACTTAACGACACTAAATAGCAACCTCTAGTGTAAAAAATAAGACATTCACCCCGTTTTGAATTTTGTATCATCTAATTGAAACAGCAAAGTATTTGTAAAACAAATAGACAAAAAAGCCAGCACGAGGCTGGCTTTAGATCAATGAGCTTGAATAATAGTTCTCGCTAAACCCTATTATAGGTAGTAACGAGCACCTAACGCCCATTTGTCATCAGTTTCACGACCATTGTCGTCATTTAGGTCAAACTGGTAACCCGCGTAACCAACAAATTTAGGCGTGAAGTTGTATTCTGCTTGTAGTGCCATTTCTTCACGAGCAGTTTCTGTTTTAGAGTTCTTAAACTCTTTACCTTCCACCATTTCATAGTTAACACTCAAGTTTAGGCTGTTCGCCAGAGCGTATGCGATGATCGCCTCGTACGCATCACTTTCTTCTAAACGGTCACCTTTTGCACTGAAGTTCATGTTTTCGTTTGAACCATAAACTGCAGCAAGGAATAGGCCTTGGCCGTACGCACCGTAAGATGCTGATACAACGTGTGATTCCGCCGTGTGCTTACCTGCATATGCAGGGTGCTGGAAATCGCCGCCATTGTAAGAGTAACCGATTTTAGCGCCCATGATTGAGTAAGAAAGCGCAGCTTGCACACGGTCATCGTATTTAGCACCGCCAGTTATAACTCCAGCATCGTTGCGCGTGTAATCATCGTTTGCACCCTGCCAACCAAGACCAAAGTTGATCACACCCGCTTCACCCAGCTCGATGGCATTACGGTAAGAAAGCATTTTATCCGCACGGCCAGTGCCAAGGTTTCCATGATCGTCATAGATGAAGTCGTTGGCAAACGCGATTGGCATATCTGCAATACCTGCGACATCGTAGTAAGGTGACCATTGCGTACCACCTACTGCACGACCATAAACCTCATGCGTTACACCTAAGTAACCTAGACGCGTTTTAAACGACTCTTCACCACCGTCTAAGTAGTTTAGCGCCCATTCACCACGTGCGTCTGCGGTGAAGCCATTACCCAAATCCTGTGTCGCAGAGATATTGATACGAGGAGAGTTAGTACCCACATCCGTGTCACCTTGCTCTGATCCATTTAAATTAACAGAAACGTGGCCGCCCATCGAAAATGTTGTGCCATCGTTATTATATAGTTCCACTGCAACTGCTTGAGTACCGAAGGTTGCTGCCGCGATTGCCGCTGCTAATAATTTTTTATTCATTTCTAAATCCATTACTTATTAGTTGGTTAGTCAGTTTTAGACCCGGCTTTGGTTCACTTTCGTAAAAACGAAATGATGAACAAAGAGAGGAATACAAAGGCTATCCGAGGCATCGTTTCCACCAGATTAGTTTTACCTTTGTGTAACAACTGCCGACACTTTATTTGATTAGTTCCTGACAACCGAGTGAAAAGATCTCAGACAAAACCTAAAAAGCAATCGTTTACTTAGCCTTCAAGAAATCGAGAAATAAAAACCTTACAATAAGAAATGCTTTAGAGAGAGTTAGCTCACAAATAGCTGATGATTCGCTATTTTTAGGCCAAACTTCCCTGCCAAATTGAAATGTTTACTTACATTTAGGGTCAAGAAGCAATTCAGGAACTTTTTGAAAAAAACACAGTCTTTAACGGAGAGGAAAAAACCTCAAAAAAGATAAACCTTTCTTTTTATAAGTGGTATGAGAAGGGGAACTTATTCTTTCCAGCAATAAAAGTGCAATCAAATCATAACTTAACAGAAATCTATCTTTCATTTTCAGCCTTTACCTTAGCGTCATCAACACATCGGGCAAGAAAGCCCATCGATTACAACTAGGGTAATAAGAAAATGAAAAAGGCAGCACTAACTACTGCAATTCTTACAGCATTGGTATCAGCACCATCATTCGCAGCAACTGTATACAAAAACGACGGTACTGAATTAAAAGTTGGCGGCCGCGTTGAGTTTCGTGGTGACTTCATCGGTTCAGACGGTGCTGAAGTTGAAGGTTCCATGGAAGATAAAAGCCGTGCTCGTCTTAACCTAAAAGGTAAAACAGACATCGGCAACGGCCTTTCTGCTTTCGGTGTTTACGAAGCCGAACAAAAAACGGGCAAGAGTGAATTCAAAAACCGCTACATGTATGCAGGCGTCGACTCTGATATCGGTGCTTTCTCTGTAGGTCGTCAAGACATGGCTGCAGTCATCATCTCTGACATGACGGATATCACAGAATTCTCTGGTGTTCAGCAAGTTATTGATTCGTCGTCTGATAAGCAAGACAGCGTTTTCGCATACCGTGGTGCGTTTGATGCACTACAACTTCAAGCAACCTACCAAGCAAACTCTAGCGATAACGAAGATAAATACGGCATCTCTGGAATGTACTCACTACCAATGGGCCTCGACTTTGGTCTTGCATACTCTGGTGGCGATGTAGATAAAGATAACTCTGAAGATCAAATTCTAGGTGGTATCGCTTACTCGATGGACAACCTTTACCTAGCAGGTACTTATTCTCAAGGTTCCCTGACTGACTCTGAAGACTTTACGGCTTACGAGCTAGTCGCAAGCTACAAAGTAGCAAGCAAAGTGACACTTGCAGCTCTATACACAGCTCAAGAGAATGATCCAGACAACGGTTCAAAGTACGACACCGTTGAAGGTATCGAGCTTGTTGGTTACTACAAACTAAACAGCAACTTCCGTACTTACCTGTCTTACTACATCAACCAACTTGATGAAGCAAAAGATGCAACAACAGGTCTAGTAACAGAAGGCGAAGATACACTGCGCCTAGGCGTACGTTACGATTTCTAGTTCACTCTTGTCCTAAGAGCGAGTCCACTTGGCCAGCACCTTTGCTGGCCATTTTTTATGTAACCCAACACAACTCGATAAGTTTTCACACTATCCAAGCATCGCTCAGCAATGAAAAACGAGCGTAACGACGCCTACTTCTGCCCTCTTTTAATGCGATTGATCACTAAGTTAGTGCATTTCATCTAATCGACAACATAGAAAAACAAAAAAACCATTTAAAATCAAACATATAAAAGTTGGCACGTGTTCTGCAATATTATTTATGCAAATGCATGGCAGCGTTTGTGCTTCTCGTTCTTTGTACCTGTTATAACAGGCACGTCCTTTGAATTGGTAATGTCGCCTCCCTCTGGGAGGCATTTTTTTATTGGCGCGAAAAACAATAGGACGTATGATCCCGCCACCTCTATCAAACTGGAATTTTTCAATTGAATCATCATCCTGTTCAAGGTGCGTCCTGGATGCTAACAGCTGGCTTGGCATTCGCCATAGTGAACAGCTTCGCCCAAATTGCTAGCATCAACTTTGGTGTCTCCTCCACCACATTTGCGTTATTCCAATATGCAATCGCCTTATTTGTTATTCTGCCCTACCTACGTACACTTGGGATTAGACGTTCTTTAAGAACCCAACACTTTGGCTGGCATGCATTCCGCATTTTTCTCTCTGTTATCGGGATTCAACTTTGGTTATGGGCTCTCGCTTACCCAGTTCCAATTTGGCAAGGTATTGCACTTCTCATGACCTCCCCGTTATTTGCCACAGTTGGTTCTGGCTTGTTACTCAAAGAAAAAGTAGGTACTGCACGCTGGCTCGCTACATTGACGGGGTTTGTTGGTGCCATGATCATTCTTGAGCCTTGGGCAGACTCATTTACATGGGCGACCCTGCTCCCTGTTGGCGCCGCATTTTTCTGGGCAGCGTATTCATTAATGGTTAAAAAAATGTCGGTAAACGATCCGCCATCAACCATGGTTGTCTATTTATTGCTGCTGATAACACCATTTAATATCTTGTTAGCGATACCGACGTTTACTATGCCAGATACGTGGACGATATGGGGTGTGCTTTTAGCCGCAGGTGCACTTACAGCACTCGCTCAATGGGCTATCGTTAAAGCATATGCAGTAGCAGACGCCTCATTTGTGCAACCATTTGATCACGCCAAACTGCCTTTGAATGTTGTTGCTGGTTGGTTGGTGTTTGGTTGGGTGCCACCTGGTCGTTTATGGTTAGGTGCTGCGATTATTATTGCATCTATTGCGTTTATTACGCATTGGGAAGCGAAAAAGACAAAGTTAGTTGAAAGAAAAATCTAATTTAAAAGTTCTATATTTTCAGGAAAGGAAATGAGGAACCCATATGAGTCAACCAATCAAAATTACACTGTATCGCTGGGCTGGTAGTTGGGGCCCATTCAAAGTCAATATTCCTTGTGGTGAATGTACATTAACCAAAGATATTTTAAAGGATACTTTTGAAAACGAACTAGCCAATGTGCCCGTTGAACTTGAAGTAAAAGATTGGTTATCGCACTGGTGGGAACCATTAAAAGCTGGTGCTTGGCATGCACCCATTCTTCTTGTCGAAGGGAAAGTTATCAGCCAAGGAGAAGCATTGAATCGGGGTGTGCTTGTACAGTCTGTTATTGCTGAGTGGGTAAAACGCGATGAGCTAAAAGGCAACATTGTTTATGGTAAAGCAACTTGCCCTTACTGTGTCAAAGCCAAACAATTACTTGACGAGGCTGGCGTTCAGTATGAGTACCATGATGTAGTTAAAGACAGCGCCGCCTTATATCGCATGATTCCTGAAGTAAAAGCCATCATTGGCGAAAAAACACCGGTAACAGTGCCGCAAATTTGGTTAGATGGAAAATATATTGGAGGCGCTGACGATTTAGAAAAGTGGTTATCAGCAAAGGGGCTAGATAAAGTGCCTAACAATGTTGTGGAGATACCAAGCCAATCCGCGTAATTCTAGATTTAAATGTCATCAGTCTTTGAGTAGCGTTTTGCCAATGTTGTGCAATATGTTGGCTACTTACTAACAACAAAACAGAGAAAAGCAAAAAGCCCTGATTTTTCAATCAGGGCTTTTTAAATTATTTCGCCAGTTTTTTAATAACACGAGCAAAAACAGAAGCTTTTTTCTTCTTCGCTTTACCGTAAAGCGCTTTGTGCATCGCGTCTTTTGCAATCATCTGGCCAATATAAGCACCACCAAGTTCGTTACCCATGACCTTCTCCTGAATGTATTGACTTAACTATGTAGTAATTTTACACCACAAATAGATAAAAACAAGACTCCAGTCACATTTATTTTGTAATTAACTTTCAGTTTGGTTTTCGTGGATTTTTTGAAATGAGCGTCTATCGCTTCGGTTGTTGGTATGTTTTACCCGCCGCGACGTACGTATCTTTCTGTTTGATTTCAAAGAATGTTTCAAAGAACCACGCTGCAAACTTGATCAAGTGATCGCCTTCATTCATGACGTGCTCTACGTATTCTTGCTCTTCTCCGGACGCGTCTTCTTGAGTGGTAATATGGTAAATACGTTTCTCACCATCAACTTCTGCAAGGCCAAACTGACCCGTTAGGGATTGCGCCGCTTGTGCAACTTCTTCTTCCTCACACGCCTTCAAGACTTCGAGCGCCTTTGGCATGCTTTCTTGCTGAGTAATTTCTTTTACCAGTGTTTCAAATTCGTTTTGTTGCATTCTTTCACCTAACGATTAGAGATCGGATAGCCATTGGGCAGAAATGTATTCCAAGCTTGAGAGAAGTATCAAGGTTCGCCCTCTTCCTTTCAAACCAAGTTATTCAGTATACACAACAGGCCAGACTTAATTTAGCTGCGCATTTTAGAAAGCCGACCTTCTGGTTGCAAGTATATTCAGATGGAAGTTTCTGCTTGAACCGTCCCTTCTGGCACTTTACGAAATTGGCTTAGTACAAGAACAAAGCAAGAAAGTAACGCAATAAACAAATAAAACACCCCAAGCTGCTGCTGATTCGTAACCCATGAGTCTACTAAGTACCCACCAAACAAACCTGCTAAACACATTTGAATAGAACCAGATAACGCAGAAACCGCGCCTGCCTGTTGCTTATGTGGCGAAAGTAGCAAACTGATCGATACTGGGAATGACATGCCTTGGGCAAAACTTAAACACGTGAATGCCGTCAGCAATGAAAATACACTGAAGGGGGTAACCAGCAACATGACGCCAGCAACAGAAACAATCGCGAAACTCATCAGCAAGATTTGCTGAGCTTTGTAACGAGCATTGATCAAATTCAGCACTAAGCTACCCGTCAGCAAACCAACTGATGGTATGATCATCAAAGAGCCGTAATCTGCCGCCGTTAATCCTAACTCTTGTTGCATTAAAAATGGATACAAGGAGAGAGTAACCAGAGCCGATAAATAACTAAGCCAGTTGTAACTCGCACTACCAATCACTTGTGTATTCGTTAACAGACGCAAATAGTTCGCGCTTACTTCGCCTACTTTAAATTTTCTCTTCGGATAAGGCAGCGTTTCTGGCAGCACCAATAAACCAAGTGTAAAAATTGCCATTAAGTAAATCAGCACAAACACGAAGACAGCATGCCAACTCAGGTGAAAAGCAATCCAGCCACCAAACAGCGGAGCAATAATTGGCATCACTGAAGCAGTGACTGAAATATAAGATAGCGCTTTGGTTAATTGCATACCGTCATAACTATCACGCAGTACTGACCGACCAAGTACCGAAGCGCTGCCCGCTCCTAGGCCTTGCAGTAACCGTCCCGCTTCAAGGGCAACAATGTTGTCCGAAAACGCGATGCAAATAACCGTACCAACTAGATATACACTTTGCCCCAAAATAAACACCGGCCGACGACCAATCGCATCAGACAATGGGCCGTAAAAAAGCTGAGAGATACCGAAGCCAACGAGAAATAGCGTGACGAGATTCTGAATCGAATGTTGCGGCAAATTCAAGTCATGACCAATCAACGGCAAAGAAGGAAGATAAATACTAACGCCAACTTGGCCTGTGGCAATGATCATCATCGCTAATAACAATGGTGTTTTACGCAAACGTTCCTCCTACTTTGTGACAGATTGATGGCAAACAGTGTATATTTGATACTCAAAGATGATAATCAGCTAAGTTGGAAAGGAATTAATTCCCAAGGAGATACAATGGACTGGATTCAAAGCGTGAAGAGTTATATTCGTGTGGTCGAAGAAGGTAGCTTTAATGCAGCAGCGCGGAAACTCAATACCACCAGCTCAGCTATCAGTAAGCGAGTTCAATGGCTAGAAGATAAAATTGGCGTTCAACTACTCAAACGTACGACCCGCTCAATTAGCCAAACTGAAGCTGGTGCGCTGTTTTATCAACGAGCAAAAAGTCAGCTTGATTCATGGCAATCGGTATTAGATGAAACTCGCTCAGTCAACCAATCACCAGCGGGGCTATTAAAAATTGGTGCGACACTGGCCGTTGGTTCCAAGTTTCTAGTTCATTATCTCGATGATTTTCTTGAGAAATATCCAGACATCACACTTCAATTAACAACAACGCTACCAGGCCAATTGCCAGAGCTAAGCTTAGACCTGTTTATTAGCCGGGAATTAGAGCAACTGAACTCTCTGAGTTTCAAAGCCACTGCGCTTTTCGAACATAAAGCCCAGTTTTACGCTGCGCCTAGTTACCTAAAAAAATATGGAACACCGCAATGCGTTGAGGATCTGACAGAGCATAATGTCCTGATTTGGGGAGAAAAACCCTCACGAGAAATCAAAACAAATCGAGGTAAGCGTATCAGCTTGTCCGGTAACTTTGCCACGACCAACCCAGAAGCGCTGTTTCATGGTGCCAAAAGAGGCATGGGTATTTTGATGACGAACAACGTCATGATCAAAGATGATCTCAAATCCGGCGCGTTAGTCCCTATCCTGCCCGATATCACAGCGGATAAAGCCACTGTATATGCCTACTATCCAAAGCTGGATTATCAGCATACCCGGACTAAGCTATTCCTCGATTATCTCAAATCACGATTAGAAGAGGAGAAGCGCGCCTAGCTTAGCGTTTTTATCGCTATACCTTTAAAAGGTTCAAGCATAAAAACATGAAAATAATGATTTGTTCGTTCACAAAATTTGAAAAATCTGCCTTAGTAACCGATAGTTTATTTGATGCATATCAAATAATAATTCGTCGTGTCTTACACGATATGTTAATAACAACGCTAGGTGAAATGCTCGATGGGTCAGGTACAAATCAGTTTCCACAAAATTGATGAGATATTGAAGCTAAACGGCACGGCTCAGCTAAACCGAGTCACGTTAGATATTCATCAACACTTGCAGAGCCATTGCACTTGCGTTGTAGAAGTTGCGCATCTTCAGCATTCGGCTCATACCATTTCCTTCGCCAGCAATGGAAAAATTACAGACAACCTAAGCTACCACCTTTCAGGCACCCCCTGTGAAAAAGTGGCGAAAGACATTGGCGAACATATTTTCTATCAAGACCAGGTATACAAGCGTTTTCCTGAAGATCAGATGTTTCAAGAAGATGGCATTCAAGCTTACATTGGCCTGCCATTGAAGACACAAAATGGCGAAGTTCTGGGAATTTTACTGTCTACCTTTACCCGAAGCATCCACGCGAAAGAAGCGCAAGATATCCTCGACTTCCACCGATTTTATGCCAATGTCATTATTCATAGCTTACGTGAAAAGTGGGTCAGTGAACGTTCAGATAAGCTTCTTAATCAGCTTAGCTATGAGGTATCGCATGATAACCTAACTGGACTGCTCAACCGTAGCTGTTTAGCTGATACCTTGGAGACATTAACGCAGCAAGCGACTCGTCCATTCAGTTTGGCGTATCTTGATATCGATAATTTCAAATCGATCAATGATATCAACGGAAACTATATCGGCGACCAAATCATTAAGTTCACAGCTAACGCCATTCAACAGAGCTTGTCGTCGCCAAACAATGCGTTCCGTGTTGCAGGAGATGAATTCGCCTTCATCACGTACGACGAAGATCCTGTCGCCGTGTGTCAGGAAGTACTCGACAAAATTGAAAGCGGCTACAGCGACAAATCTAACCGGATTTCTTTCACCGTTAGTATTGGTATTGCACGTGCCCCAGTACATATGTTGAACAGCGATGAGCTGATTTTGAATGCCAGTCTCGCTCTCAAAGATTGTAAAAAACACCGCGATACACGGATTCAGCATTACGACACACACCTTAGTGCGTTATACCACCGTAGGACGCAGCTTATTGAGGCAATGCGAATCCAGCTAAGTACTGATATACAAGACAGCGATGAGTTGTATGTAGTGGTTCAACCGATCGTCGATATCACGAGCGACCGCTGGAATTACTTTGAAATTTTGACTCGTTGGAATAGCAATATCTATGGAAATATCTCTCCAGCGGAGTTCATTGAAGCTGCCGAACAATCAGGCCTGATTATCGAGTTAGGTGAACGGATTATTGAACTCGCGTGTATCGCAAAGCAAGAACTCGAAGCGAACCTAGGCTATAAAGTCAAACTCTCCATCAATTGCTCAGCGTATGAGCTGGTTGATTCCAACCGTTATATTAATCACTTAACCAACATGGTTGAAAAGTATCAGCACGAAGCAAAAGACTTTGTTATAGAGCTCACCGAGACCGTCTTACTCTCACAAAGTGGCCGTGAACAGATGGTACTTAACTCGTTGCGATACTTGGGTTTTAAAGTCGCACTGGATGATTTTGGTACGGGATACTCAAGCTTGAACTATATACACAATTATCCGATTGATAGCATCAAAATCGATGCTACCTTTGTGCAGAACATGCTCTCAAATACAACCTCTGAACAAGTAGTGTTTTTGATAGCGCAATTGGCAGAGCTGCTCGATGTGGATTTGATTGCCGAAGGAGTAGAAGACGATAGAGCACTACAAAAGTTAATTGAAATGGGCTGCCACTACATCCAAGGTTATTTTTACTCTCGTCCACACAGTGTTGAAGAAATCGTACACCTGATAAATGAACGTGAAGTGCGGAGTGCCTAACGTACTGAACAGACTGCTGTCATAGAATTCAAATCTAGTTAATGCACAAAGTAAAAGAGACCAAGCTATGCTTAGTCTCTTTTTGTTTTTTGAGCGAAGTACTTTATTACAGCACTGCTTTCTCTTTATCGCGTAATAGTCTATCCATTTCATCTCTGTTCGCGACAAAAGTAGCCATCTCTTTCTTAGGAACAGAACTCGCCATTGGGATATTTGCTCGCATAGCGTTAACTGGACGGCCGTATTCAATCAACTCATAGTGAAGGTGTGGCCCAGTCACTCGACCTGTTTTACCAGAAAGACCGATACGCTGGCCTCGAGAAACCTTTTGCCCTTTCTTCACCAAAATCTTACTTAGGTGTAAGTAACGGGTTTTGTATTTGCTGCCGTGCTCAACAACCACGTAGTTACCCGCATAAGGGTGTTTACGAGTCATGATCACTGTACCATCACCAGTAGAAACGACTGGTGTACCGGTTGGTACAGCAAAGTCAGTGCCGTTGTGCGGCGCAACACGCCCCGTTACTGGATGTAAACGATTAGGGTTGAAGCCAGAACTGATACGCCAACGACTACTTACAGGGTAACGCTGGAATGCGCGCTGTAAGCTTTCACCTTTGGCATTGTAGAATTGACCATCAGTATGAAGGTAAGCGGTGATCTCGCGGCCGCGATTATAAATCTTAATCGCCTCAATTTCGTTCTTACCTGTTGGTACACCATTGATGCTTTGTGAGCGACGAACAACTTCAAATCGATCACCTGCACGAAGATCACGTCCAAAGTTAAGTTGCTCTTTGAGTAAGCTTACGACTTGACTCACTTCCGCCGACGTTAAACCTAAACGACTCGCAGAAGAAGAAAAACTGCCTTGAATAACGCCAACTAAAGGTTCTTGGCTCCACACGCCAGGAATGGAAATATCAGTAAAGTCATAGCTACCATCACTATTCAGCTTGTAGACCACTTTATCTGCAATAGAAAATTGCAGTTCCATTTTCGCTAACTCGCCTGTCGCATCATCACGCCAGAAACGGAGCGTATTGCCCGGCTTAAGTGTATCAAGTGCCAAGTAGTTCAAATCCGTTTCCATTACTTTCATTAACGAGCTGTAACCGAAACCGAGCTGACTAAAAATAGTGCTTAGGTTGTCACCTGCTTGGATTTGATATTCGAAGTTCGGGGGAGTGACAACTTCGGCAGTTGTCGCATCAAGAATTTTTTCAACGACCTGAGATTCAGGTAGGTTCAATGCGATGGTTTTGGTTAAAGATGACTCTTTGAGAGAGTGAGAAACACCAATCGCAACTAAAACTGGCAAGGAGTATAACAGCAGCGCTCTACGACTTGTCAGATTCGGCAACCGTCTTGTAATTTCATTTGTAGACACGGGAATTACTATCTCCTTTCAAACAAGGCTCATAGCTTATGCATTCCCGAATAAGAAATCACTAGGAAATTTCGAGATCTAGCGCAGAAAATACTGAATTTTTACAGAACTCAAAAAAAATTCATCACTGTTGCATATGTAAGTTATTCCCTACACGCTGTAATGTGGATGAATTGAATTGATTTGGCGTGTCTGCCATTGCTTGATCGTCACCGTGCGCTAAATATGAAAGCGTGATAGTTGTATCACTTTTCCATTCGAGCTGAGTAAATTTCACGCGGTCACCAACAAAAATACTGTCTAAAAGTACAACTCGGCTCGGCACGGGGTCAAACTTGAACAAGCCAACATAGTTAAACGAACCGCTACCTTGTGTCGTTACAATCATCGGTGCAACAACCCATGAAACACCTTCAATCTCACGCTGACTAATCGACGCAGTTGGGACAAGTACCTGACCTTTTGTCGCACCTGCATCATAGTCACCGATCAAATAGCCGTTTTCTTTATCCCACTCATCAAGAAAAGTGACCGCACCCTGCTCGGGTACTTGGATCGTCCAAGGGTTACGTGCAGTGATGCCAAGCGTCTCTTGCACAATAACGTTAGTTTCTACTTCTGTTTGAGGAAACTTAGCCATGATCTCGTCATCAGACAAACTAAAACGATAAACACCTGCGATCACAACCACAACTAATAAAACGATTGGAATAAGTAGAATAAGTGGTATCGGCAGGATTTTTTTGTGAGTCATGAAGACTTCCTTGTTTAAAGGTATAAACGAAAAGCGAGTATACCATTGTATACCCAAATGATTTCACCTCTTCAAGTGTTTCAAAATTAAACTAAACTGATTGTATCCAAATAGTTTCAAGTCCAGAGCTCATAACGAGCCAGTGACATAAGCTCTGTGCTCTAGGTCTATTGGTGTATTGGGACAAATAGGTAATCACGATGACAAAAACCATTCATACATGCGAGTGCGCCTGCGGTTTAGTTGAGATCCGTTGTAAGGGAGAGCCCACCCACACGTCTGTCTGCCATTGCTTCGAATGCCAAAAACGAACTGGCAGTGTTTTTGGGGTACAAGCTCGCTTTGAAAAAGAGCACGTCACTTTAAACGGTGAAGTCACTAGCTATACCCGAATTGGCGATGATGGCAGTGAGGTTCAGTATGACTTTTGTCCATCCTGCGGCACGACAATGAGGTTGTTCGTTTCTGCATACCCGGAAATCATGATCATTCCCGTCGGTCTATTTACCGATAAAGAGTTCCACCAACCTACCGTTTCAGTCTATGAACAAATGAAACACGGGTGGGTGAGTTTCGAATGCACAACGGAACACATCTGCTAGCGAGCAATCCGCGTTCACGTATTTACTTTGGCTCGGACAAACGACCTATAAGTGAGATTTTTTTGAGAATGATCAATCGAGTTTTACTGTAAAGGGTTTCGTAACTCGGTGTGAGCGTTATAATCGGCTCCTAATATTTGGTTGGGGTTTATTGTGATTTCCAGACTTCCTCGTTGGGTGGAATATGGCGCGTTTCTACTAGCTCTTCTCGCGGGCTGCGTCAACGCCGTTGGTCTTCTCGGCTTTCAACACCAAGCGATAACTCATCTTTCGGGAACCGTAACTCAGCTAGGGAACAGCTTGCTAACAGGTGTGGATAGCTCCATTCACCTGCTCTTCATCGTATTTAGCTTTTTGATTGGCGCTGCCTTTAGCGGCTTTTTTATTGAAAGCAGTGCGTTAAAACTAGGGCGAAGATATGGTGTTGCACTGTGCATAGAAGGGAGCTTGCTCTTACTCAGCTTGGGCTTTTTGGTGCAAGGGGATTTGTACGGCCAATATCTAGCATCAGCAGCATGTGGATTACAAAACGCAATGATCACCACGTTTAGCGGCGCAGTAGTCAGAACCACACATATGACCGGAATCATCACCGATCTAGGGATTATGATTGGAGAGAGCTTGAGAGGTCGTCAATTTGACCGACGTAAAGCAAAATTATTCCTATTCATTTTCTTTGGCTTTTTGTTTGGCGGCGTCGCAGGAGCGGCTCTATTTACGGTATATGGTTTATATACGCTGGTTTTCCCAGCAATATTGGCTTTTTCTACAGCTCTGATTTACTGGAGTTACCTATACATACTTAGCCGTCAACAAAAAGCATAAAATTTCGATCCGATTGAAGCGACATACTTCAATCGGATTTGGCTCAATAGGTTCACACTGCAACGGTACAAGAAACGCTGAACGGTATTTTGACACCACTAAAAACCTTAGAATAGATAAGGCTAACTGAATTTCTGGCAAAGAAGTTAGTTAGATCAAAATCACATTTGTTTACCATTTTATTATTCCAGTCACAATGCGCCCCATAATTCACTGCGCAATTCGCCCCTCGTGCTACAATTTTCTAACACAAGCAACATATTCGCATACACTTAGACGTTATTTGACCAATTACCCGACAAATCGGCTGAATAACTAGATGTATTTAATGAATAGTATTGCAATGGATGCAGTTTGCGGGTACCCTCCGCAAAACTGTGATTAAATACGGATGTTTAGTGAATATTTATGTCATGGAAATGGCAAGTATTGACTAGTAGTAACACGAGACAACTATGCATAACACCACTAATGCTACTGAAGCTCCTAAGGGCAACTTTTGGATGTTTTTCATCCCTTCCCTAATTGGTCTTCTACTCTTTATGGCTCCGATCTCTTACGATGGTGGCCTAACCATTCCCGTTGCCGTGATGGCAAAAGTCATCCCAGCGGTGTTAGGCGATACCTTGATTGCTATCGTCACCAGTATCATCGCTTTCATGGCCGTTGCTTCTGTTCTTTGCAAAATTTTTAAGCCAGCTGCAATTTTACGTAATGGTTTTTTAAACGGTCTCTTCAACCCATCTCCACTTTGGCTCGTTGTTCGTTTAATCGGCGGCGCTGCCGTGTTAATGACGTTTTTCCAAGTGGGTCCAAAAGCAATTTGGGAAGAAAACACTGGCGGGCTTGTTCTTACTGGTCTCCTACCTACTCTGTTTGCCGTTTTCATTTTCGCGGGTTTACTGCTTCCGCTTCTTTTGAACTTCGGTCTTCTGGAGCTATTTGGTGCGTTACTCAGTAAAATAATGCGTCCGGTATTCAACCTACCTGGCCGCAGTGCAATTGACTGTATGGCATCTTGGTTAGGCGACGGAAGTGTTGGTATCTTGCTAACCAGCAAGCAATACGAAAATAAGTTCTATACTCAGCGTGAAGCGGCTGTTGTCGGGACCACTTTCTCAGCAGTATCGATCACGTTTAGCTTAGTTGTTATCGCTCAGGTAAAACTAGAGCACTTATTTTTGCCTTTCTACGGCGCTATCTGTCTAGCTGGTATCGTAGCTGCGATTATCATTCCTCGCCTGCCTCCGCTTAGTCTGAAGAAAGATCGCTACATTGACGGCAGCAACCCAGATAAAGACGCAGATGCAGTGCCAGAAGGCCACACCACATTCTCTTGGGGTATGGATCTAGCTCTTAAGCGTGCTGGTCAAGTCACATCGGTTCAGTCTGTATTTAAAGAAGGCGTACACAACGCAGTCGACATGGTATTTGGCGTACTACCTGTAGTTATGGGTCTTGGTACCGTCGCATTGGTGATTGCAGAATACACGCCTGTATTTGCAATTCTGGGTCAACCGTTTATCCCATACCTAGAGCTACTGCAAGTCCCTGAAGCTGTTGCAGCATCACAGACAATAGTTGTTGGCTTTGCAGATATGTTTATTCCAGCAATTTTAGCGGCCTCAATCGATAACGAAATGACACGTTTTGTTATTGCAGCAATGTCAGTAACTCAGCTTATCTACATGTCGGAAGTAGGTGCCCTACTGTTAGGCAGCAAAATTCCAGTAAACATTGTAGAGCTCTTCGTAATTTTCATTTTACGTACGTTAATCACGTTACCTGTGATTGCTGGCGTTGCTCATCTTATTTTCTAAAATCGAGACGTCAATTAACAAAGGCTCCGCATCGTCGGGGCCTTTTTTATACCTAAAACTCCGTCCACATTAGGCTTTTAGTAAAAAGCTCATAATTTACAAAGACAAAACTTCAACAAAACACCTTTCAGCACCAACAAAATTTTCATCACCTCACCTGTAAAGCCAGTTAATGCCACTGTTTGTTAAGCAATTCTTTTCATTATGACAATTTCACTAATCGAGCTCGCAAACATGATCACACTCACAAGTTTTAACGTAAATTGTCGGTTTGTTTAAATTTAGTTAAAAAAGACGACAAATGAGTTCATGTTTTTGACAAAGATGTCGATAAAAATATAACCAAACACAATAGGTTTCTCTTTATGCCCAATTCGCTCGGTTTAAAAGAGGCGAAAGCAAAGTGGAACCAACCGGGAGAATCAGAGGAAAGCTCATGAAATTCAGACATAAGGTTGTCACAGCCTCTTCATTTTTGCTGCTAATTACCGTGTCGTTATTGTCGACACAACAAGTTATGACCATCCGCTCCCAAACTCAGGAGCAAATCGACTCAAGTGTAAACGAGATATTGACCAGTGTTGGTAACACTGTGCAATCAGAAATGAATGCAAAGAAGGATCTCGCTCGCTCCATTACTGAAGTGATTGAGCTTGATCCCAGTTCACATAGCTATGTTCAAAACATACTTGAAAGACCGACGCCAAAAAGCAGCTTCCTTGCCATCGGTTTTGGTTATGAAAGTAATGGCTTTGTGATTGAAAATGACGACGGCTGGGATGCGGGTCCAGACTACGACCCACGTCGGCGTCCTTGGTTTATTGCAGCTAAGAGCAAAGGCGATTTGGTCGTAACCGATCCGTACGTCGATGCGTCTTCGAAAAACGTTATCATCTCTGTTGGTACGCCAGTAAAAGAAAATGGCCAGTTTTTAGCCGGTATGTTTTATGACCTCGAATTAACTACCCTTTCTGATCTGGTCAACCAAGTGAATCTGTTTGATGCTGGTTACTTATTTCTGATCACCGCTGATGGCACAACTATTGCTCACCCTCAAAGTAAGTATAACGGCGAGAAGGTCGGTAGCTACCTCCCGCAAATCGAACTTACGCAATCAGCACAACATGTTGAGATTGATGGCAACCGCTACATGGTTAACCTGACTCACATTCCTGGCGAGAACTGGTACGTAGGTTCGGTGATCGATGAAGCTGTTGCCTATTCTGCCGTAGGAGAGCTTCGTAACAACGCTATTATTTATTCAATCATTGCCGTGATTGCATCTATTATCGCCCTAACTCTGTTGATTCGCACTCTCATGCGTCCTTTGGACACGCTAAACAATGCGATTAAAGATGTAGCATCAGGGAAAGGCGACCTTACACAACGCCTCGAAACAGATACTGACCAAGAGTTTTCTGAGCTTGCCACAAACTTCAATACGTTCATGGAGAACTTACAACAGCAAATCATTGAGTCGAAACGTATTTCTGATCAAATTTTAAACGGAACTCAAATCACCGCTGAGGGCGCAAAAGACTCGGCAGGCGCAATTCACACTCAGCTGCAAGAGCTAGAACAACTTGCTACCGCGATGCATGAGATGTCTGTCACCGCGACAGAGGTTGCTAATAATGCGCAAGGTGCGGCAAGTGCAGCTAAAGAAGCCGACCAAGCAACGGTTGAGGGGTCTTCTATCGTTGGTGAATCGACACAAACGATAAACATGCTTTCCGATAGCATTGACCTTGCAGTCGAAGAAGTACAAGTGTTGGAATCTGCTACCGCCAATATCGAAACGATTCTAAAAGTCATCAACGATATTGCGGACCAAACAAACTTACTCGCGTTGAATGCCGCAATCGAGGCTGCACGTGCGGGAGAATCTGGCCGAGGCTTCGCCGTTGTTGCAGATGAAGTACGTACACTGGCACAACGTACTCAAGAGTCGACAACAGAGATTCGTACTATGATTGAGCAACTACAATCTGGCGCTTCATCTGTGGCAAATGCCATGCATCAAAGCAAAGGTAGTGCTATAGAGGCCGTTGAAAAAGCGGGTTTAGCAAATAGTGCGTTACAACGCATTCGTGATGCGATTCAGCGTATTTCCGATATGAACTTGCAAATTGCCTCAGCAGCGGAAGAGCAAAGCCTCGTCGCTGAAGAGATCAACAACAATACGGTGAATATTAAAGACCTATCGACTCAAGTCGCCGAATCGGCAAATCGAACCAACGACGCGATGCAGGCGCAACAAGAAGATGTACATAAACAAGATCAAATCTTAAATAGATTTACTGTCTAACACTCATTTAAGCAAAAACAGCGAGCACCGGCTCGCTGTTTTTGTTTTTAACCCTCTACCCTAGTGTTGGTCGATGTTACATGTGCCATGTTGGTGCTATTAAGCTCAACATTACAAGAACGCCGACTATGTGTCCTTTCAAGTTTAATTGAGCTCGACATGGATATAGCGATCATTAGAACGACGATAATAGCGGTCGTCCACTTTTAGATAAGTGAAATCTCCAATCTTTATGTAGGTACTATTCCGAGGAATTCGGTCATGGTAATAGTAACTGCGCCTTGGTCGTCTGGTCTCCACATAAATAACGTCACGATGTTTGTGTTTATGCTTGTGCTTGCGCTTGTGTTTATGATGGTGGTGATGCGCATGATGGTGATCGTACCCGTACCGATGTCCATGCTTATGCTTCGGGTCAGCCACCGCTTCTGTACTCAACACACCTAAAGACAACATAACGCCAACCATGGCAAAAGATAATTGCTTTGACACAACAGAGCCTCTTATTCATATCAACATTGATATAATAGGAGGGTGAATCACTGTACATGTCAGCCTTTCGCTAAGGAGTTTTACTAAAAAGTCAGCGCTAACCGTGATTATCAGAGAAACGTCAAACATCACAAATGCTGATGACTTTGAGTGGCCTGGGTTCGGCTATGAATACAAAAAAGCCGCCCGTTTGAATACGAGCGACTCAGTTTTTAAATAAGCTAGCGTGGTTTTATACTGCTTGGGCAAACAGCAAGAAACAGCCGAATAGGAAGATCATGCTCATTCCCATTGCGCCGCCACCAGCTTCATAAATATTGTCATCTTCTACCGGCACTCGGCGCACTTTCATGGTCATTGATAATGGGACAAAGACCGCGAGAAACACAAGAATAATCCCCGCGTAGCTGAGAATAGCTAGGAAGTGTTCTGGCGCAAATACAGCACCTAATAGTGGTAGCACAAAAGTAGTAACAAAAATCACTGGCTTACTTGCTTTCAGTAGGTCTGCATTTTGATCGTATAGCGCCATTGCAACACCTAAGAACGACGTTAGTAGTGCCAAACCAGTAAACATGGATAGGATGAACTCTAAGCCCTCGTATTGCTGACCTAGTACCGAGATCAACTCTGTTACGTTGGAGTATTGAACAAGCTCATGAGGTGGTAGATTGCCGACAACCGCTAACAACCATAATAGGTAACAAACAAGCGGAATAGTTGAGCCCACGATAATCATATTACGCAGCTGTGTTTTACTCGCTTCTTTGTTGTAAGTTACAAGCGATGGGATCACGACCATAAAACCGAAACTGGTGAAAAGCACCGAACTGGTTTTGATAAGTGCCATTTTATCGTCGCTCACAACCTCATCAAGTCCTTCAAACGAGACGCTTGGTGCAAGCGCAAAAAGTGTCAGGATCAGCGCTACGATCATGCCTAGGAACAAACCGCGATTCAGCTTATCTACTACCCCTGTACCTGCCGAAACAATGATACCAACTAAAAGAGTAAAACCGACTTGGCTTGAGATCGTAGATGTTGGAAGCCCAAATGAGGCTGTTACTTTTTGTACGAGATCACCCGCACCAATGATGTAAGCCATTAATAGACAAACTAACAGGGCGTAAAGCAAGCTGTTGGTTACCAACTGGCCTCCTTTACCAAGCGTTTCGCGAGCAATTGCATTCATGCTCACACCACCACCTACTTTACAACTGGCTTCAAGAAGGAGCAGCGCAGCATAAGTCGTTCCAGCCCAGATGAACAACATAAGAAGAGTGCCCCAAAGGAGGCCAAATTGAGCAAGCACCATTGGTATAGCAAGCATACCAGCGCCAAGAGCAGTACCTGCAACGATCAGGGAGCTGCCGACAAGTTTTAGGTTCACGGTTAATACCTCTAAATTCAATCCGTTAATTTCTCGCCAGTTGTGCTTTATCTAAAGCACACAACAAAACGCTCCGACTTAGTCAAAATTTGGTTACAAGAGCACTATGTTACAAGAGCCCTGTATGGCTAAGAAAACATGCAACAAAAGGTGGTTAATCATTTGCACATGAACACTTGAGAGTCATTTTTGGCGATGTCATCGCTGATGAAATGTGCGCAACTTTGGGTTCGAAGCAAAATTGTTCATCTTAATTCATCAACCCCATTCGTTATGAATGGATTTGGTTCGAAAAGATTGTAAGGCATAAGCAGGACGATTGAAAAGCAAAAGGTCAATCTTATAGCGATATATTTTAACAACTCTTATCTTTTACCTAAGATGTGTTGTTTTTTTCGTCACTAATTAGTCTTTTATCACTAAAAGAGAAGGAAGAACGTGCTCAATGGCTCAATTTGGCTGGGTGTACAGATTAATTTACAGTTTAAGTGAAGGTGTTAGATTCCAAGGACGTAGCCTAGATCGGACAATATCGCTATTATTCGCTGCGTACCGACACTGTTCGGTTCACATACCTCTAAACACTGATTTACGGTTCGAAAATATAGGTAAATGAGTGTCCGAATGCTGGGTGTGGTTCCCCAGCATTTGCATCCTTTCTTTTAGATGTCATCAATTGATCGAAATTGCATAAATCTTGTATCGCCCGACTTTACGATTGTGTTAATACGCTTTATCTAGCGCGCCAATGATATAAGTTAACACTGGAATACCCATATCGGCGACCTGCTTCTCAGTCTCACTCATGTTTTCATGCGCCATCCGCAGCTCTACTTCACTTATCGATTCTTTGTGAAGGTAAAGCTCTTTGTAGTTCATCAATCGCTGTTGTGACTGTTGAATCAGTGTCACAACATTCTCTTTAGTCTCACGATGTTGCTGATCAATTTCACTAAATAAATGATCTAAAATGCGTTGCATTTTGCGAATAGAAGCTTTCGTTTCTATTGATTTGTATGATTGATACTTTTCCATTGAGTTAATAACTGACTAAAATATTTACGTTTTTATAAGACAGTTATTTTTATACTGATTGCAAAGCAGGTAAATATGTAGTGGTTAAACTGGTCCACTTCTTGCTCCGTTTAGGTCAAAACTGTCCTTTCAGGAGAGCACATGCAGGTAGACCCTATAATTCAAGCACTGATCGCAAGACGAAAATCGAATGGCCTCTCCCGTGAGCAAATGGCAAACATCGCTGGAATGAGCGTAAAAACATATCAAAGGATCGAGCGCGGAGAGTCCGATCTTAAACTCTCACAATATCGTGCCATATTGCGTTCGCTTCATTTGACTGACCTAGATATTGCTTTAGATGTACGTGATGTTCAGCATGTCACAGCAAATGACTTAACGGCCGTGGCGCGATTGCTCTCACCGGAAGCTCAGTCCCTGCTCGTTCGCCTGTTATCGTTAATCCTTGAACAAAAGAACAAGAAAGGTGATTAACGACATTACTCATACCCAAACGATGAATGCCCTGTTGAGCGTTGAAACATGAATCGTTTAGACAAGAATAAAACTCGTCAAATGACGAGCTTTATTCTTTATATCAGTCCGTTACTCTAGGCTTTTCAATTCCGATGTATCAACGCCTTTTATTGCATCTTTCGCCACTTTATCAGGATCAAAGACATCACGTTCTTCATATGAATTATCAATCATGCCTTGTCCTATCGCGGTCGCCTGCTTTTGTAACTTGTTACCCTCTACCTCACCAGCATCCCAGCCTTGTCGATAATCTGAGTCGGTTTGATACCTTGTTTCGTCCTTAATATAGTGTTCAAAATCATTCCCTGCCTCTTGCATACCACTATGCCGACCGTCATGAAAGCCTTGGATATAAGCTTCATCATAACCGCTCTCTTTTAACGCGCTGTCACTCGTACCACAGCCTGAGAGGAGAACAAAAAATAGCGAAACGAATACCTTATGAAACATATTTAGGCCTCAAAGCTTTCAAATAAATTAATCATAGTTCGCGATTTCAACTTCTGCTTACTTCAGGCTATTAGATAGCTTTGTGACTCGACGAAGCCTGTGAACTTGAGTCCCTACAGTGAGTACAAAGCTGGACAAAGCATCACACCTACTGATAAACATTATACTCAACGCGCGTTTAATACTTCCATCGCAAGTGCTTCATCATCTTGCTCAGCCAAACCGCTAATGCCAATTGCACCGACGATTTTCCCCTCTTGTTCTATAGGCACACCACCCATAAAGCCTGTGATCTTCGGGTCAGTCCAATAACTCAACTGCTTACCCGTCTCACGAGCCCAAGCACCCAGATTGCCGCTAGGCTGACGGTCTCTAGCCGAGGTGTAAGCTTTGTTCTGTGCCAATAAACCTGCTTGCACACTCACATCATCCATTCGGGTAAAACCGAGCAATTCTCCATGTGTATCAACCACGGCAACCGCAATGTTTTGCTTGCGAGCAGTCGCAATTTCCAATGCCGTTTGAATTAGAGTTTGAACTTGTACGTATTTCATTTTTCTCTCCTACGGGATCTCATGACCAAGGGTTTTCTCGAACAAGCCATACCAATGGCTACGTGATAACGTGACGTTCTCTACTTGAGCACAAGCGCGAATACGCTGTGGGTTTGCAGTACCAATAACAGGCTGAATTTGGTTTGGATGACGCGTCAAGAAGGCTAAAACAATCGCCTCAGACGACACGCCATATTCAGCTGCTAGCGCCATCACCATCTCCGCCGTCTGCCTGGTGTTGTGATCATCAGAATGTAAGCCTCGCTCTGAGAATCTTCCTTGCGCCATACTGCCCCACGCTTGCAGTTGGATATTATGCTTACGGGCATGTTCCAATGTTCCCGCAACGTAGTCAGATGCCGACGAAGGAAGCCCCATGCCTTGCTTGATAAAGTCAGACTTAGCCAGACTCATTTCCAACTGGTTCGCCACAACAATTTCGCCCGTTGCTTGTTGAAGAAGATCAATTTGAGCACTGTTCATGTTAGAAACACCGAAGTGGTTAACTTTGCCAGCTTGTTTCAGTGCTTGGAGCGCTGTGCCCAGTTCTTCAAATTCAACCAGAGGATCAGGACGATGCAGCATCAAAACATCAAGGTTTTCCACGCCAAGGCGCTCAAGAATGCCCTCAACAGAAGCCGTCACCCATTTGGCAGAGAAGTCATACTGCTTAACACCTTGCTCATCTCCTAGACGGATGCCGCACTTGGATTGCAGATAAATTCGCTCTCGTAAGGTTGAGTCATTGGCTAAGATGCACCCAAACACTTCTTCTGCCTTACCGAATTTGTAGATATCCGCATGATCAAAGAGATTGATGCCAACCTCTAATGCAGCCTCGACAGCGGCATAAGCTTGGTTTTCATCTTGGGCGGTTAATGGGTTGCGATTCCACTCCCCTCCAAGTCCCATACAGCCGAAGACCAAGCGGCTAACGTTAGGTAAGGTTTTGGCGAGCGGTAGTGTTGGATTGTTCATCGTTATTCTCACTTTTCCGATTTCTGCATCTTCAATTTCTTAAGTTAACTCTAACCATCTTACCGTTCGTAAAAATTAGTTTAATACCGTAAAATCGAATTCATTATCCTCGCTACCGAACAATTAAAGCGAACAATAAAGACGAGCAATCAAGATGGCAGATTATAAGAGAATCGAAAAACTGATGCTGTTTGCTGAAGTGGCTCAAACACTCAACTTTTCTAGAGCAGCAGAGCAACTTGGTATCTCTAAAAGTTACCTGTCGGAACAAATCAAGCGATTGGAATCGGAACTCGCCACGCCTTTGATTGTTCGAACCACACGCAGCGTGAGATTGACGGCAGAAGGTGAATCGATCTTTGCACAAGCGGAAGATCTCAAACGCCGCGTAATGGAAATGGAAAAGAGTTTAAGTCAGCAATCTGAGCAAGTAGACGGTCTGATTCGTCTTACTGCTCCCAAGATGTTTGCCGAAGCGGTGCTGCATGATTTGTGTGTGGCGTTTCGCGCTTTACATCCAAACGTAGAGTTCGAGATTCTTTCTAGCTATCAAGCGTTTAATCTGACGGAAACCAGCGTCGACTTTGCGTTTCGAGCAACAAGAACGCCGCCCGAGAATATGATTGCGCATCACCTTTTGGACTACCACCACTGGCTGGTTGCCTCACCTCTGTATCTGCAAGAAGAAGGTACGCCAGAGACGTTAGCGGATTTAAAACAGCATCAATGCTTAACCACACTGCATCAAAAAGAGTGGCCGTTAAAAACGGGAACAGTTCAAACCCAAGGTTGGCTTTCAAGCAATGAAAACCGCTTACTCAAAGAATCAGCCCTGTCTGGCAATGGCATTGCTCGGTTAGCAAGTTACTTTGTCGAACAAGACGTTGAGCACGGCTGTCTAGTGCAGGTTCTATCGGAAGAAACTGACCACCAGCACAACGCGGTTTACTTGGTGTACCCACAACTTATCTATCAATCGGCGAAAACCAGAGCCTTCATTGAATTTGTGAAGCAGCACTTTGCTCAATAACTAAAGCAGTTAATCCGCCGACCACACCGAGCGAATATCTGGCCAACCCCAGTTAGTAAGAGCGACGTCTTCTAAAACACCTTGGAAACGCAAAGTTTGTGTATGGTGGAACATGGGTGCAATCCAATACTCGCTGATCAACGTCGATGCAATTGGCTCCAATGCATTAAGGTAATCCTCAAGTGGAACGAAAGATCTGACTCTCTGTAGTTGTTCATCTAACCATTTTGCGTTCTTTTCTCCCAAAGTGTGGAATAGCACAGCGTTGCTGAAGAAGTTCGTGAACGCAGAGGCATGACGATTATCATCTAGGTTTATGTTCGTTACGACCATTGTCTCATTTAGCTCACCGTTCTTAGCCTTCTCGTTCAGCTCACGGTAGGAATACATAACAATTTCTACTTTACTGCCAACACTCGCCAAACGATTAGAAATAGCCCGCGCACAGCGACGCAACGCGGTATAGTTATATCCTGCTATCGTAATGTGTTTAGGTAACTTAAGCGGCTCACTGAACGGACGGAGCACTGGCTTCCAACCTGGTAGCAGGTTATAAGCGGGTATACTCCCAAATACAATATTCTCGCGGCGCATCACTTCGGCCAAGCGCTCAGGTTGAATTAGCTCACTAATATAACGGCGCTGCGCTAAAGAGAGTTTGTGCTTAGCGTGCTGATTAAATAAGGCGAATAAGCAACCATCTTCTATTCGACTACGCTTGCTCGCCGATGAGTTTTCTCGGTTTTGCGTCGACATATAGTGTCCACACAAATCCTCCTCGGGCGAAGTATCCCTTTGCAACGTATTTGCTGCCAATGACGGGTTCTCCATTTGCTCGTCATTAACAATCCAGATAGTCACCAAATCCGTTAGAACTCTACATGCATAGTAACCATTAAATGCTTGCAGTTTTAAACGACTTTCATTGTGCTCGACAACAGAGAATGGGCCACTTCCGACCACCAGCTTGTTATTCGCTACGTTAACTTGGCTTACTGGTTGAATGCCGTATTTCACACCAGAAATAAGTCCAGCAAAGCCCAAGTCAGCTCGATTAAGCTTAAAAACAACTTTCAATGGCGTTGGCGCAGTAATGTTAGCAACATGTGCCAACTCTTTTTCGTAGTACTGTAATGAACTCAACTTTGCAAACAAGCTAACCACTGTTTCTGCATCAATGGAATTACCATTATGAAAAGTCAGACCTGGACGAAGGTAGAAAGTCCATTCGTAGGTGTCTTCGTCATAACGCCAGTGATGTGCGAGTTCTGGTTGCACTTTCCCATTGTTATCACTCGAAACTAAGCAACAATAGATTTGCCTTAATAAGAAACGTTCGCTGCTACGCTGAAGTTGATGTGGAACGACGCGCTCAAACATTCGCTTATAGGTTAATTGAATATTGAGCTGTCCTTCTTGAACAGAAGCACCAGACGTTGTTTTTAACAAACGGCCAAATGCCATTTCGTCTTCATCTAATATCGCCAGTGCTTTTTCATACTTGCCTAGCTTGATACGTTCAAGAGCCAAGCTCTCTTTTAAAACGTCTAACTCCATATTCAGAATAAGAGTCGATCGTTGGTTCCGCCCAGCTTTCGGGTGCCAGCTCAACCACGCCTTCTGCTGCATCTGCGTTAGCAGGCTACGAGCATGCCGAGAAGAAGTGAACATGATGTCGGCAATGTCCTGTAACGTGGTTTTTGTTTCATCACCAACACTAAACGAGAGTAATCGTTGGTAATAGCGAAACAAATTGAGATCAGACACTGAATCAACCTTAGATCTGTGAAGTTTGTGGATAGGAATAGTTTACTTAAGTTGGCGGTAATAAAATAAGAAAACTTCCTAATTATCTGTTCCCCTTTTCCACAATTAACCTCCAAATTCGGCTTTAAAGCCCCAGATATTTACGTTATTAGGAATAAAGTCAACAAAAGCACTCTCTTTTTTATCTCCCCTTTTATACGCATAATTTACTCGTCAGCGTAAAGGAGGAAGAAATGAAGAAGCCAATGATGGCGTACTTTTTTCAGCAACGCCTAGCTCAATCGAGTAATAAAATAGAAGTGATGACTCTGGTTTATCTTAACGATATGTTCCAGTGGTCATAGCCTAACCTCAAGCAGAACTTAGCTCCTGATACTACACCCCCACTTCGTTGTATCTTAAGTTCTGCTTTTTCATCTTTTGCACTCTACTACCTTATTGCAGGTTACTAAAAGTTAACTAGTTGAAACACCGCAAAACAGAGTCTACATTGAAGTCTCATCCCCCAATCGCTTTGTTGAGAAAGGGGCATTCATGGATATACACCACCAATTCGGGAGTCAATATGGCAACTTCAGTGAAACTTAAAGCGGGCGACAGCTTCCCTCATCTTCAAGCCACTTTGCTAGATGGTTCAAGCGTAACGTTGGGTCAGCCGCAAGGTGATGCGACTTGGCAAGCAGTATTCGTTTATCGTGGTAAACACTGCCCTCTTTGTACTAAGTACCTCAACGAGCTTGAGAGTTACAAACAGGCTTTCGCTGATGCTGGCGTCGATATTCTTGCCGTTTCTGGCGATTCAAAAGCACAGCTAGAGGGGCATCTAGAGAAGCTCGAAATCAGCTTCCCTATCGCTTACGGCCTGACCGAAGAACAAATGAAAACGCTAGGCTTGTATGTATCTATTCCTCGATCTGAACAGGAAACCGATCATAATTTCGCAGAACCAGGTCTGTTTGTGGTGAATGAACACGGCGACTTACACGTGGTGGATATTTCAAACAACCCGTTTGTTCGCCCTGAGCTTGGCGCGCTATCACGCGGATTGGCATGGATTCGCGATCCAAACAATAACTACCCTATCCGTGGCACATTGGATTACTAATATCTTCTACACCCAAGTAAACTTTCTATCCTTAAATAAGCTAGGATTCTTGCCTCAGTGAGAATAACTTGGAATGCATATCAGATCCGTGAGATCTGATATGTATCAACAAGTTGGAAATAGAGTCCTTGTTCATTATACAACGCCTTGATGAAAAACGAGATCAGTGAAGCTCAGGCTCCCCTCAAACGACGTTAAGTATTTACTTCTAAGTCACTTTCACGATAAATACATGAAATTAAGACTAAAAACTTAGACTTAACGGATATATAAATCATAACGGTATCTACACAAGTAGTTGGCTAGCGATTATTATCCTATTGCAGCTCACAATTGTGCAATTCTAATAATTCATACCATAAATGAAAACATAGATACCGTAAGAGACAAAATAAAAGCAAACGATTAAATTATCAATAAAACACCGTTCAATTAAAAATAAAAATTTTCACTTTATATAAATATAATTAATCGTTATTTGCAATCACACATCTTAATTGAGAAATACAGTATGAATAAAATCTCTTTGCTTTATATGGCCGTTTGTATCGGATTAGTTGGATGCGGTTCAGGAGGAAGCGACAACGATCCAGCAAAAGATATACATCCCACCATTTCAAATCCGGAACAAGTCAACGCAATGACGGTGGACAAAGGTCATTTCTATTGTTCTGTAAACCAACAAAAACTGGAACACGGAGGGACATCTGCAAGCATGTCCTACCTGGTTGAAAAGAAAAGAAATTCTACGGTTGTCGACGATTATGAATGTACCGAATACGGTTTAAAGAAAGGTGAGTCAATTATCGTCACTAAAAGTGCAATTGAAAACTTTTCATACTCAAAACATTATAAAAGCACGAAGAAGAATGACATTAATGGGTTTAAAATCATCTACCCTACAGGGCTTACGACTCCGATTAATAAAGATTATGAAAAAATTACGATCACGTATAATACGGAGAGACCTGACGTTAACATTAAGATAATTCAATATTTTGACGAAAAGTCTAAATTATATACCATCAAAAAATATGAAAACCACGTTAACGACAAATCACCAATAGGTTTAGTTGAGAAAGAGGAATTCGATAAATATTCCGATTTTGAAAAGAAACTGGAATTAAATAGTGCTTTTTTAAATTCAACTGAAGTGAGTGATTTATTCTACAACTTATTAAGTATGATAAAATAATAACTAAAAATCAAAAACTTAAAAAGTACGATTATTCTCAAGTAGCCTCGATATGCCTGACTCGAAAGAGTACGTTGTTTTACGAAACAAATTACGATTTAAATGAAGCACATCTAAGTTACTTGGGTATAAACGGCGATGTATTGTTAATCAGCTTTCAAAAGAGAGTAACGTTTGCGATTAACTACTTTGGTCTTAACGAAGCTCAATTTGATGCTTTTCAGACCAAATTCGCAAATCATCAAGAATCTTAAGTGCGGTACGGCCGAACTCTGTTAGTTCATAGCTTACGGCAATTGGGCGGTCGCTGATCACTTTGCGCACCACCATACCTTCCGCTTCTAGCTCTTTAAGGCGTTGGTCGATCATCTTTTTACTTGCACCGCCTAGCATGCGTGCTAAGTCATTGAAACGAACTGGGCCGTCTTTCAAATGATAAATCAGAGAACCTTTCCATTTACCACCAATTAGACGCATCCCTTTCTCGATAGCACATGGCTCCGCACATACGTTCGCCACTGACTTACGACCTTTGCTATCTACACTGATTCTGCTTTCCACAATACACCTCAAGATACGCACCTAATCTAGGTAACGAAAAGTAAGCTAGATACATTTAGTGCTTTAGAGTAATAAAAACGTCACCTCGCCGCAAACAAATAAAAATGGACCGCATGCAGCAGTCCATCTCAATTCATCATTCAGTTCGCACTATCTTTCTAAAAGGATTAGAAGTTTTCGTTAATGTGAGCTTCGAAACGAACAAAATCGTTTTCGATATCTGCGTTCTTCATCACGTCGTAACAAGCAAATGTAGGCAGTGCTGACATACCAAAGAAGCGGAAGTTAGCGTGCATGTGGAACATCAAATCGTCCACGCCTTTACCTTGGAATAGGTATTCGCTCTCATCATCAAACGATTCTTCTGGCGCGTTGAATGTCAGTGACAGCATGTATTTGCTGTTGGTTTGAGTGCCGCCTGTACCATAGTTTTTCTTTGGTTCTTCTGCGCTACGGCCATCGAATGCACATAGTGCGCCGCCCATACCCGCAGTAAACACGTCGTCCATGTATTTTTTGAATGACCAAGGCACAGACATCCAGTTGATTGGGCTTTGGATGATCACGCGATCAGCCCACTCAAAGTGTGCGAGTTGCTCATCTACGTTGATCTCATCTTGCATTGTCACAACGCGAACCTTATGGCCTTTTGCTTGCAGAAGCGTCTGTGCTTTGTCGACAAGAGAAGCATTTAGACGACCTTCTGAATATGGTGATGGTTCGTGTGCATTGATGATCAGTACGTTGCTCATGGGATTACCTTTAAATAAGTTCACAAGATGACGCAGTAACCATTGTGCGTCGGATGTGGTTTATTATGGTAACCTAGAAATATAGTGCAATTAGTTAACTTTTAGTAACCTACTTAATTTTTTATTATATCACTGTTTTTAAAACATATATTTTTTCAATTTTTTATTCATCGTTATTTTACGATTAATTTTTTCATCGAGTTGTTGCATCTTCCACAGAGCAGGCGTACACTTTATCGCAATTCGACGATTAACTATTAAGGCCAGCGAATGAGTGATAAGTGCAAGGACACGTGCGAAGTTGTTTTTCAGACAACGCAACAACAGCTCGAGAAAGAACAAACTCTCGCAGCGCAAGCAAAAGCTTTGTCGCATCCAGCACGTTTGCGCATTCTGCATATCCTGCACACGCTCGATACCATGGGCGGTTGTTTGAACAGTGATTTGGTTTCTGAACTGGGTCTTGCGCAATCTACTGTTTCCGAGCACTTGCGTATTCTCAAGCAAGCAGGCTTTATCAGCGCCGAGCCAAACCCACCTAAGGTGTGTTACCGCATTCAACGCGACGCGTTTGATCAGTTCAATCTAGGATTTTCCAAGTTCTTTGATTAATGCCCTTTGCACGCTGGTCAGGCGTGCAGAGATAAACTATACCTTTAACCATCGTCTTTCGACGATAAACGAATAAGAGAACACTATGGCTACTCAAGTTTTAAATAGTGCCAGCGACAAAATGAGCTTCTTGGACCGTTACTTAACGGTGTGGATTTTTGTTGCAATGGCAATCGGTGTAGGTATTGGCGCAGCATTCCCTCAAGTAGCTGAGTGGAACGAGTCAATGTCAGTTGGTAGCACAAACGTACCGCTAGCGATTGGTTTGATTTTGATGATGTACCCGCCACTCGCAAAGGTGAACTACAACCTGCTAGGCACAGTGACGAAAGATAAAAAAGCAATCACGCTGTCTTTGGTCATGAACTGGATTGTCGGCCCTATTTTGATGTTCATCCTTGCATTGACTTTCCTAGGTGATCATCCGGGTTACATGGTTGGTATCATTCTGATCGGTCTTGCTCGTTGTATTGCGATGGTATTGGTATGGAACGATATCGGTGGTGGTAACAAAGAATACGGCGCAGCCCTAGTTGCATTAAACAGCGCTTTCCAAATCGTGACTTACAGTGTGATGGCATGGTTGTTTATCACTGTGTTGCCACCAGTCTTTGGTTACGAAGGTTTCGTAGTTGATATCTCGATGATGGACATCGCGGAAAGCGTTCTTATTTACCTTGGTATCCCATTCCTAGCGGGCTTCCTAAGCCGCAAATGGCTGGTCGCTGCGAAAGGTGAACAATGGTACAACGACGTATTCATCCCACGCATTTCACCAATTACGCTTATCGCCCTGCTTGCGACCATCGTACTGATGTTCAGCTTGAAAGGTGAAATGATTCTTGAACTGCCAATGGATGTATTCCGTGTAGCAATTCCACTGGCTATCTACTTTGTGTTGATGTTCTTTGTCAGCTTCTTCGTTGGTAAGAAAATGGGCATCGACTACGACAAAAACGCGTCAATTGCTTTCACGGCAACAGGCAACAACTTTGAATTGGCAATTGCGGTTTCTATCGCGGTGTTTGGCCTAAACTCAGACCAAGCTTTTGCTGGTGTCATTGGCCCGCTGATCGAAGTGCCTGTATTGATTGCTTTGGTGAATGTAGCATTGCGAATGAAAGCCAAATATTATGGCTAACCTAAAAAGCACAAAAAATACAAAAGCGGTAAAACATTAACTCACTACCGTTTTAATATACTCGCTGGGCGTTAGGCCGAACTTACTTTTAAAGCGTTGGCTAAAACGCCCCTCTGACTGATAACCACACAACTGTGCGAGCATAGCAACGTTATACGAGCCATTTTGCATCAAGTAAAGTGCGTGATTTAAGCGCACTTCTGCCAATACTTCACGATACTGGGTACCTTCTTGTTTCAGTTTGCGTATCAATGTTGCTCGGCTCATAGCAAAGTGCCCCGCGACCATGTCTAATGGATGCCCCTCCCCTGGAGAGCGCGATAAGTAACGACTAAGTTTCTGACTAAAAGAGATATGTGAACTCGAGAACAACCGATGCAATAACCCTCTCTCAGCTAGCTGCTGATATAGGCCCATAATCCAATAGCGTTGTGTCGCTTCACTTAAGCTTTCCCGCTCAAACGAAAACAAAGCATTTAACGTCGCTTGCAATGCTTTATCTGTCTCAACAACGGGTACATAGTTTCCTAATGCGTTGCTCATGCTTAGCTCCAACATTTCATCGCTAGGCACACAGTGAAAACTGAACATTCGAGAAAGAAATCGCCCTTGTAGAGGAAGATTTTCAAAATTTAGGGATGCATTTGCTTCACAAAGCATGATATTTGGATGATGGATGTCGAGTACTTCGTCTTTCCAGAAAAGATGTTTACTCCCCTTAACAATCTGAATAAGGCTTGGGGAGTGAATCCTGACATTACGAAGCTTCTGCTGCTGCTCCGCACGAAACAGCGTAACCTGATATTGGTGACCCATTCTCTCCCCTTATATTCAATTATCGCGTGTAAGTCGTGGTTAATGTCGCTTTACCCAAAGCAACACTATTCAAAGTAAACCCTACAATGGCTGGTGGCGTGTTTTCATCCAAATTCAGTTCTTCAGTTGGCAATGCCCACACCGTAAACTGGTAACGATGCATCCCATCATTCTTTGGAGGACACGCGCCGCCGAACCCCGTTGTGCCGTAGTCAATACGAGATTCTTTGACGCCTAACTTGTTCATATCAATTCCTCGAGGCAGCTCGCTAACGGTGGATGGAATATTAAACGCTATCCAATGCCAAAAACCACTGCCTGTTGGTGCATCGGGGTCATACACGGTGATCGCAAAACTTTTTGTGCCCTTTGGAGCTTCTTTCCACATCAATTGTGGTGATTGATTCCCGCCATCACATCCCCAACCAGAGTATTCAAATGTCTTCGCCATCGGGTGGCCTTCTTGAATATCTCTACTCACGAGTTCAAATGCATGTGTAGAACCGACCGCAAAAACACTCAATACCAAAACTGACTTGTAGATCGCTTTCATGTTTTTCTTCCTTTCAATGAATTCAACACTAGTCTAAATACCCAGCAGTCCGAATCCTTGTCAGTAAGTTTCAAAAAACACAAAATAATCTATAATTTTGACACTTTAAGATTCTAACACAAATTTCTTACTCTCTTAATTGCACTTGGTTTATGCTAATTAATCGCTCACGGAATAAGGAAGGAAAATGGAATTGGATATCTACGTGGTGGACGCCTTCACCGATACGTAATTCAAAGGCAACTCAGCAGCGGTGATACCGTTAGAGGAATGGCTAGCCCCAGAATTGATGCAAAATATCGCGACAGAAAACAACTTATCAGAGACGGCTTTCCTAAAGTCCATTGGCGCAAACCAATATGAGATTCGTTGGTTCTCTCCGATTACTGAAATCGATTTCTGTGGACACGCAACACTGGCCTCTTCGTTAGTTCTGTTTGATGAGTTTGGCATTAATGGCACGATTGAATTTCATACTCTAGAAGTAGGGACCCTCACCGTAGAGAAGAATGCGCAAGGTAAGATCGAGATGACGTTCCCTGCTCATCCTCCAAAAGCCGTTTCTGATATTCCCTCGGCATTGATTGATGGCCTAAGTTGCGATGTGGAACGCGTACTGCTTAGCCCTCAAGCGTATTTCGTGGTGGTCGGCAACCAGCAGGAGGTACTTGAGGTTCAATACCGCTCAGAGCACCTCAAGACACTCGCTCCTTACGATGTGGTCGTTACCGCGAAAGGTGATCAACAAGACTTTGTATCGCGTTACTTTTGGCCTGCAAATGGTGGTGACGAAGACCCCGTAACTGGCTCGATTCACGCTGGGTTAGCACCGTTCTGGGCAGAAGCGTTAGGCAAAACATCACTGGTCGCTTACCAAGCTTCTCAGCGCGGAGGCATTTTGCACTGTGAAGTTACTGGCGAACAAGTAAGAGTATCTGGCGACGGCGTGCTCTACATGAAAGGCAAGGTTTTTGTTTAAATGATATTCATGTAATCAACTTAAAAGAGCCAAGTAAAGCACGGCTTCCGCAGGATAAAGCCAGCTTCAATAATTAATCAATTGATGAATATTGAAGGAATTAACTTCCTAGCCGGACAAAACTGACTCACGTTACACTGAATGCAGTCCCATACTCTTCTATAGCTTGATACGAATTCGAGCTCACCTTCTTAGAGGAAGCGTCGCATGATGAAGCGAATCATTCTTGGCACCCTAGCCCTGACTCTTTTAACTGCCTGTTCCAAAGATGACGGACAGCAAGCCCTTGGCACACTAGAACGTGACCGCGTAACCTTTACTGCAACCTCTAGCGAGATAATTCGCGCCCTTCCCATCAAGGAAGGCAGCCAAGTCACCGAAGGAGAAGTGCTGGTTCAGCTCGATACAAAGAACCAAGAAGCCGTTTTAGCTCACGCCGTAGCCGAACAAGCCAAGGCTGACGCCTATCTTTTGAAATTGACCAATGGTGAGCGACCAGAAGACATTGCCGCAGCGCAAGCTCGCGTTGCCAGAGCGGAAGCTCAATTGGTTGAAGCGCAAAAGAACTACCAACGTAAAGCAGAGTTAGTTCGTAAGAAACTCATCAGCCAATCAGAAAAAGACACAGCTTTAGCAGCCAGAGATTCTGCCCGTGCAGAGCTAGACTCCTCACAAGAAGAGTTCAGCAAACTGACCGCTGGCTCTCGCCCTGAAGATATTGAACAAGCGAAAGCCGCACTCATGGCAGCAAAAGCCGATGTGGCACTGCAAGAACAGAAACTAGCAGAACTCACCATCACCGCCACGCGAGATGGCTTGTTAGATAACCTACCGTTTAACCTTGGTGAACGCGTTCCTGTGAATGGCATTGTTGCAGTAATTCAAGCGAGCCGCGTCCCATACGCCCGTGTTTATGTTCCTGCCAACTACCGAGTCAACTTTGTGCCGGGTAAAACGGTTAACGTGCATGTAGATGGCGTTGAGCAACCATATAGCGGCACCGTTCGTTGGGTAGCGACTGAGCCTTCATTTACGCCTTATTTCGCGCTTACCGAGGAAGAACGCTCGCGTTTGATGTACCTAGCAGAAGTCGACCTTCAAGACTCAGCACAATCCTTGCCTTCAGGTATTCCAGCTCAAGTGGATTTGGTGGAGTAAGCCAATGACCGAATACGCGATTCAAGCTGAAAATGTAGTGAAGAAGTTTGGTGACTTCACCGCCATCAACAACATCACGCTCAATGTGCCCAAAGGCAGTATTTATGGTTTTCTTGGCCCTAACGGTTGCGGTAAATCGACAACCATTCGTGTGTTGACTGGCTTACTTAGCCCAAGCGAGGGCAATGTCGATGTACTCGGGTTAGAGATCCCAAAACAATCGGAGCTTCTGCGCCTCAAGATTGGCTACATGACACAAAAGTTTTCCCTCTATGATGACCTCACGGTTCAAGAGAATCTTGAGTTTATTGGACAAATCTTTGGTATGGAAACCAAGGCCCTGAAAGCTCGCATCGAAGAACAACTGTCAACCTACGGTCTCGACCAACTACGCAAACAGCGCGTCGGCGGAATGAGTGGCGGGCAGAAACAACGCTTGTCTCTCGCCGCAGCCACCATGCATAAACCAGAACTGTTGTTTCTCGATGAACCCACGTCTGCGGTTGACCCAGAGAACCGACGCGATTTCTGGGAGCAATTGTTTGATCTCTCTGACCAAGGTGCGACGATTTTGGTCACTACGCACTACATGGATGAAGCAGAACGCTGTCATCGTCTGGCGATTATGGAAGCCGGGGAAATCCGCGCCGATGGTGAGCCAGAAGAACTCATGGCGCAAATGGGCGTTAACATCGTCGAAGTCAAAGCGGATAACTTACGCGAGCTAAAAGAGAAAGTCATTCAGCGCGAAGAAGTCCGTTCTGCCGCACAGCTCGGCATTCGCTTACGCATTTTGATCCACCAGCACATCGAACAACCGATCGAATGGTTAACCCAAACCTTTCCTGAGCTTGATGGCTGCGAGATGAACATTGCTCGCCCGAGCTTGGAAGATGTGTTTGTCAGCGTGACGGGAGAAGGTCGCCAATGATGAAATCTATTGCCCGCATGAAAGCGGTGATGATCAAAGAGATCCGTCAGCTTTCACGTGACCGCATTACCTTTGGCATGGTCGTGATGATCCCGCTAATTCAGCTTCTGCTGTTCGGCTTTGCCATTAATACCGATATTCGCAACATCCCCGTTGGCGTCGTCGATCAAAGTGGCAGCACTGCCGGGCGTGTGATCACCGAGTCCGTCAAAGTCACGCAAGTGGTCGATGTGGTCGAAACCTTCGCTACCGCAACAGAAGCCGAGCAAGCCATTCAAGACGGCTTGGTACGAGCGGCTTTAATTCTGCCTAGCGATTTAACCCAACGTATGGTGCAAGGGCGAGAGCTTGGCCAATGGATTGTGGATGGTTCAGACACCATGATCAGCTCTGCGATTCTCTCACTACAAACCATGCCGTTAACAGATTTTGATTTTGAAATACGCCCTACTCCAACCAAAACCTTTGAAGTTGCGCTGTATTACAACCCGAGTCGGCGCTCGGCGGTGAACATTGTCCCTGGTTTATTGGGCGTGATTCTGACCATGACGATGATCTTGTTCACCAGTGCAGCCATTGTTCGAGAACGAGAACGTGGCAATTTAGAGTTACTGATTACTACGCCAATCCATTCCATAGAACTCATGGTAGCGAAGATCATCCCCTACATCTTTGTTGGTCTGATACAGGTGTTTATCATTTTAGGCTTGGGTCACTGGATATTTGGTGTGCCGATAAACGGCGCCATTAGTCAGATACTATTTGGCACGCTATTGTTTATCGCCGCGAGTTTAACCTTAGGTTTGGTGATATCCACCATTGCGACGACACAGCTTCAGGCAATGCAGATGACGGTGTTTATTCTTTTGCCGTCGATTCTTCTATCCGGATTTATGTTCCCTTATGAAGGAATGCCCATCGCGGCACAATGGATATCCGAAGCGCTGCCTGCCACCCACTTTATGCGAATTATTCGTGGTGTGGTGCTGCGTGGTGCAGACCTAATGGAACTATGGCGAGATACAGTTTGGTTACTTGGATTCACCGTTATCGGCCTTATTGTCGCTTCATTTCGCTTCAAAAAATCACTCGACTAATCCCACGATATTGCGTTCATTCCTTAAAAACAAAAATAGCCCCAACGAAGGGCTATTTTTTGTTTCTGTATTCATACACTGTGCTATCGAGCTCAACTCTCAGACAATATTAATAGTACTCACCGTAGGAACAATCTCGTAAATCGGAAATATTGTAGTTTTTCAAAGAGTTTATTTTAAAGTTGAACACTACCTGTTTACAGACAACGCCTTCGCGATCCGTGTACGTGATAATACCTTCACTGTACGCACGCTGACCATCAGAGGATGTCACGTCAGCAACAAGTTCCAAATGGCCCTTGTGCGCGTCTACGCGATTCATCATCTCAAACACATCGACCCACTCTTCGCGATTTGCCATTTGTATTAGCATGGACTTCGCCTGTGTTTCCAACTGCTGGGGGTATACATAATAACGGTTGTAACCAAAGTATGCGCACATAAGTAATAAAACGAGTGCTAATGAGGTTGTTCTTGTCATACAAGCTTCCTCTTGTTGTTATAAAAATCTTGCTTCGTTAATTCAGTATAGGAAGCGAGCAAAGTTTAGGTTATAGAACTTGCCCAAATAACAGGGGACAGTCAGAGACAGTCAATTCTATGACAAGCTCAACAACAAACTCTATTGCAGTCTCATCATGAGTTTGAACAAAAATACGCCTCAGAGAAAGCAAGAAGTAAGAAGGGAAAACTAACCAGAGCGAGGTGATAACAGAAAAGTAAAAGGAATTGGAGGAAAAAGACAATCAGAGTGAATGTAGTGAGAGCGGAAATCAAGATTAGATTATCCGCCCATCAACTAGGCTCAAATTGTCAGTGACAACAACAACGCGACTCACCGAGTTTAAACGTGTTGGTAACTATCTTCGAGAGACTCTGTCTGCGTTTTTTTCTCGCTCACTTCCACTTTAACCGCAGCGACCTTGAACTCAGGGATCTTCGCATGCGGGTCAGTCGCCGTTGTCGTTAAACGGTTCACCGGAGACTCAACAAAGTGGAATGGAATGAATACCACACCTTTTTGAATACGCTTAGTCACAAAGGCATCAATCTCAATGCTGCCGCGACGTGTAGACACCGTCAGACGCTGACCATTACTGATGCCTAGCGCTTCTGCGTCTTCCACGCTCACCATCGCGCGAGGGCCTGCAAGGTTATCCAATCCTTTGGTCTTACGCGTCAAGGTGCCAGTGTGGAATTGCTCAAGTACACGACCTGTAGTAAGCACCAGTGGATACTCTTCATCTGGCAGCTCAGCCGCATAACGGAACGGTACGCCCACCATTTGTCCTTTACCACGAGTAAACTGGGTTTGGTGCATGATGCGAGTACCTGCCGGGTTGTTCTTGTTGCTCGGCCATTGCACACCGTTTGGCGTAATGGCATCCCAACGAAGACCAGCGTATTGAGGTGTCACACGTGCGATTTCATTGGTGATATCAGACACGCAGTGATAATCCCAATCACTACCCATGGCATTGGCGATTTCTTGAATAATCCACCAATCTTCTTTCGCTTCACCCGGTGCCGTGACAACCTGATTCACGCGCTGAACACGACGCTCCGTATTGGTGAAGTGACCCGCTTTCTCTGCAAACGAGCAAGAAGGCAGAACCACATCCGCGTATTGTGCAGTCTCCGTTAGGAAGATGTCCTGAACCACTAAGAAATCGAGCGCTTCTAAGCCCTCAATCACATGCGCTTGGTTCGGGTCACTCAACACTGGGTTCTCACCCATAATGTACATACCACGGACGTCACGATGGCAAGCCGCATCAATGATTTCTGTCAGGGTTAGACCTTGCTCAGAAGGCAGATTTGGTGCGTTCCATTCAATAGCAAACTTCTGACGCACAATTGGGTTGTATACCTTTTGGTAGCCTGGGAAGCTGTTTGGCAAAGCACCCATATCACACGCGCCTTGCACGTTAGATTGACCACGTAGCGGGTTAATACCACCACCTTCAATACCGATGTTGCCACACAGTAATTGCAGGTTAGCGATAGAACGCACGTTGTCATGACCAGTCGTATGCTGAGTAATACCCATCGAGTAGTAAACAGCCGTACGATCTGCCGTACCGATCATGCGCGCCATTGCTTGAATGTCTTCGGCTTTTACGCCTGTAACCAACTCCACTTTATCGAGGTTGTAAGCTGGCGACATCACTTCTTGCAGTAAGGTATCAAAGCCGTCGACACGTTCTTCGATGTACTCTTGATCATACCAACCGTTCTTGATGATCTGCTGCATGACGCCGTTAAGGAGCATCACATCCGTACCCGGACGGTGCGCCATATACAGCTCAGCATGCTCTGCCATATCGACACGTTTCGGGTCAGCTACAATCAAACGAGCGCCGTGATGACGAATTGCTTGTTTAATATGTGAAGCGATAATCGGGTGCGCCGATGTAGTATCCGAACCGATAATAAAGATCACATCCGAGTGCTTAATGCTTGGAATGTCGTTGGTCATTGCACCACTACCGAGTGATGCCTCAAGACCGGTTACACTCGATGCGTGACACAAGCGCGCACAGTGATCGACGTTATTGGTGCCTAGTTCACGACGGACAAATTTTTGGAACGCGTAGTTGTCTTCGTTGGTGGTTTTCGCTGAAGAGAAACCCGCCAATGCGTTGCTGCCAAAATCTTGCTTGATGCCAGAGAACTTGCTTGCAATCAGTTGAATCGCCTCTTCCCAACTCGCAGGCTGCAACCAACCGTCTTTACGAATCAAAGGCGTGGTAAGACGCTCTTCACTGCCGATGAAATCAAAACCAAAGCGCCCTTTCACACACAGCATGCCTTGGTTCACTGGCGAGTCACCGCCCTTCACGTAACGAATCGTATTGGTTGCTTCGTCCACGAACATAGTCAACTTACAACCCACACCACAGTACGTACAAATGGTGTCGACCGCTTTCAGATCTTCAGTACGACCTTGTGAACGGTCACGACTATCGACCATCGCGCCCGTTGGACACACTTGAACGCACGCGCCACATTGCACGCAGTTCGAATCGCCCATTAGGGTTAAGCCATTCTTGTTACTTCCAAAGTGTGGACGGTCGTCAGGACGTAATGCAGGACGACCTTGTTTGTCGCACACAAAGTTCAGTACGCCGTGCACGGCTTTGTCACGACACGCTTGGATGCACTGACCACAACTAATACAGCGGTTGGCATCAAACTCAATAAACTCAGAGCTACGGTCAACTTCGTACTTATGACGCAAGTCTTTCGCACGAAGATCTAACCAATCTTGATGCGATTTAATCTGCAAGGAGAAGTCAAAGCTTTGCTGAGCTTCATATTCGGTGGAGTAATCACGCAGCGCACAATCGGTATTTGCCTGACAGCCACATTCTAGACAGCGCGCGGCTTCCTTCATTGCTTCTTCGTTATCAAAACCCAACTCCACTTCAGCGAAGCTTTGCTCGCGTTGTACTGGAGTCAGCTCAGGCATGATAGAGCGAGCGACTTTCTGGATGTTCTCGAAGTGAAGCGGATCGACTTGAGAGAGCTTCTTCTCTTTACGCGAGTTGAACGCTGCCTTTGGCATATCCGCCATATCGCCATTCAAAAACAGGTCAATCGCTTTTGCCGCAACGCGGCCATCACCCACCGCTTCAACTGCCGTTGCTGGACCACGGCGGAAATCACCAATACTGAAGATGTTGCCCGTGCCGGTGTGCATGGTCTTTTCATCTGCATCAGAGGTGTTCCAACGCGTAAGCGGAATCGACAAATCTTCGCCTTCGAGGAAGCTCAGATCTGGCTTTTGCGATACTGCCGCAATCACGGTGTCGAACTCTTCGGTGAAGAACTCGCCAGTTGGTTTAGGGCTTCGACGACCAGATGCATCCGGCTCACCCAACGCCATGCGTTCTAGACGAATTGCATTCACGCGTCCGGTTTCATCGGCAAGGTTTTCTGCCGGGTTGGTTAAGAAGTGGAATTTCACCCCTTCGTGTTCCGCTTCGACAATCTCATAGTCTTCTGCTGGCATTTCGTCACGGGTTCGACGGTAAATCAACGTGGTGTCTGCACCAGCGCGACGCGCAGTACGAGCACAGTCAATTGCCGTGTTACCACCACCGATCACCGCGACTTTCTGACCCGTAACGTAGCTTTGTTCGGTAACGTAATCTTTAAGATAATCAACACCTAAGTAGCAACCTTCAAGATCACTGCCTGTGTAATGCATTTCAACCGCTTGAGACGCGCCGACAGCCAAACACACCGCGTCGTATTCTTCACTCAATTGAGAGAGCGTGAAATCAACACCCAGCTTTTGATTGGTGTGAACTTGCATGCCATTGCGGCACATCAGTTCGATTTCTTTATCTAGAATGTCTTTTGGCAAACGGTATTCTGGGATGCCATAACGCAACCAACCGCCCGCTTTTGGCATGGATTCAAAGACCGTAACGTCATAGCCTTCGTTCGATAGGTAGTAGCCGGCCGTTAGACCACCAGGACCACTGCCGACGACGGCAATGTTCAAACCTTTGCTTGGTTTCTTTTCTGGCACATAGGCTTCATGCGCAGACAGATCTGCATCCGCGGCATGACGTTTTAGCTGACGAATTGCAATAGGCTCATCGACTAACGAGCGGCGACATTCGCTCTCACAAAATGCTGGGCACACACGACCAATCGATAGCGGCATAGGAAGCGTACGCTTAATCACTTCAATCGCTTTTTGATGATCGTTCTGTGCGATGTGATAAAGGTACGATTGGATATCAACGCCCGCTGGACACGCGGTTTTACATGGCGCTTCACAATCGGCGTAATGGTCCGTCATGATACGGTTGAGTGCTTTTCTGCGGTGCTCGCTTAATTGTTCTGATTGCGTGACCACATTAAGGCCGCGGTAAACTTCAAGTTCACACGCACGCTTAGTACCGCCGCTTTCGACTTCAACCACACACAAGTCACACGGTACTTTTTCATTACTTTTGTTCATTCCGCACAGCGATGGGATCTCGACCCCACACACTTTTGCTGCTTCTAAAAGGGTTAGACCCTCTTCTACAATTCTATATTTTCCATCGATGACAATTTCTATCATGCAACCCCCGCAGCAAAGCAAATCCAAATCTGCACAAGTAAAACCATACATTCTATAAGGATAATCATTTGTAAGACAAGTTAGTGTGATGTAAAACTTATAAACCACATTTTTCACGTGTCATAAAAAGCGAGGGCTTCTTTCGCTAACTTTCAACACTCGGTGTTTAACAAACGTTTTACTCCCTCGAAAGTGCAAAAACTGAAGGGTTGGACTATTTTGATAATAAGAGTAATAAATGATTGACCTTACCCTTAGGTTAACCTTTAGAATCGAAGGGTTTTCATCATTTTCATCAAACACATGGGAAAAGGTATGCACTTAAAATCGCTGCATACAATCTGGTTAACTCTCTTCACGACGCTAGTACTGTTGGTATCTAGTGTGGCGAACAGTGAGCTGTTGATGAATATTCAAATGATGTCTACTGGCATGGCTCATCATCCTTCTATGATGAGTGACAGCGAACACTGTGGTATGCCTGGTATGATGGACGTCTCCATGACAGACGCTTCTATGTCCGAAGATGGCGATGCAAGAGAAACCAGCATGAACTGTGGTGGAGGCTCTGGCATGGTTCATACCTGCTGTACTGCCGCGTGTACGATAGTTTTCGTCCCCCTACCGAATCCTACCAATAGCCCAATGCCCGTCATCTATCGCGCAACTATTACTCCTGAAGTTGCTTCCCCAGTCGTACACGTCAGCCGCGACCTATATCGACCTCCAATAGCCTAAATCCGTCCTAGCATTCGACCCTGCGCGTGTATCGCAGGTTGTTTTAATGCGCCTGAACGATGAGGTAACAAGGCTTTACTGTTCCCGCAATAAAATCCGCACCTCCATCGATCCGGCGAACACTGGATTTAGATTATGGATATCAAACCATACCGCTTAGCTGCACCTATTTTTATGGTGGCTCTGGTCGCTGCGCCTACCTTGGTTAACGCCGCAGGAAAAGAGACGCACGCAGCGCAAAATTCCGCATCAAGTGAGCGAGCTTCAACGACCAAGCTTGCCCAACTGATCAACGTCGCTTTGAGTAACGATGGCAATCGTAAGCAATACTCTGCGCAATCTGCTGCCATGCGTGAAACGGGCGTCGCGAGTGCGACCTTGATGGACCCAAAACTGAAAGTGGGTTTTGGTGGCTTGCCTGTCGACAGCTTCAAATTCGATGAAGACCCAATGACCAACATCTCCGTTGGTTTAATGCAACAGTTTGAGCGTGGCTCGACGCTTGATTTACAGCAGAAAAAAGCCAATCAACAAGCCGACGGCCTTGGGCTTCAAGTCCATGCTCGTGAGCTTGAAGTAGCCAACAGCATGACTCAACTTTGGTTAGAACTTGGTTACCAGCAACGCGCTGAACAAATCATGCTTGAGAATCGCAAGTTGATGAAGGAGATGGAAAGCTTTATTCAAACCAACTATTCGATTGGTAAGAGTGAAGCGCAAGATCTGCTCAATGCCCAGCTTCAAGTCAGCAAGTTGGATGAGAAACTGCAAGCCAACGCACAAATGCAACGTCGTCTTATCTCTCAACTCTCCGAATGGTTGGGGTCAGATTGGTTGGCAAACGAAGAGGCTCTGCACGCGAGCAATCAACTTAATTGGGACACACTGAACAGCAAACTTGCTGCCAGTCAGGGTTCCACCAAGCATTATCAGCAACTCAGCCAACACCCGATGGTTAAGATGGCCGACGTCAGTATTTCTGCCAATAAAACGCAGGTGGAAATTGCTGAGCAAGCCTACAACCCACAATTTGGCGTCGAAGTAATGTACGCCTACCGCCAAGCCGACAACATGATGGGTGAACCCGCCTCCGATTTGGTCAGCGCTTACCTAACCATGGACATTCCGTTGTTTACGGGTGACCGCCAAGATCGCAATCTCGCGGCCGCTCAATACCAAGTTGGCGCGGCACAATCACAAAAAGACACCTTACTAACGCAGATGAATGCCAAGGTGAACACTCTGTTGGTTGATCGCGGCAACTTAACCCAACGCTTAGAACGTTATCAATCCACCTTATTGCCTCAAGCGAAAGCGCGCATTCAAGCCGTTGAGCGGGGTTATCAAAACAACACAGCGCAGTTTAACGATGTGATTTCCGCCACGACTGACGAGTTGGCTCTGCAATTGGAGCAACAACGTCTACTGACCGATCTCAACATCGCAAACAGCAATTTAGCCACCCTACTCGGTGGTTTCGACTATCAAGTCGAGCAACCAGAACTGTCTGAATTTAAAAAATAATAAGGTAAAACAATGAAAACATTACAAGTTGCAACCATCGCGCTGATTGTTGGTGGTGCTTTAGGGTTTGGTGCTAATCATTTTCTTACGGGCTCGGCTCACGACATGAGTGCGATGGGTGGCGAATCTGCTGCAAGCTCTAATGATCCGCTTTACTGGGTTGCCCCAATGGATCCGAATTACAAACGCGACAAGCCGGGTAAGTCCCCAATGGGCATGGATTTGATTCCGGTTTACGCAGAAGACCTATCCGGTGAACAAGACGCACCGGGTACAGTGACTATTGACCCTTCAGTAGAAAACAACCTCGGGGTTAAAACCGCAAACGCGACACTACAACAACTATCACCACGCATCGAAACGGTTGGCTATATTGCCTTTGATGAAAGTCTGTTATGGCAAACCAACGTTCGTGTGGCGGGTTGGGTAGAAAAACTCTACATCAATGCCGTGGGTGAGAAAGTGAAGAAAGGCGATGTGCTGTTCACGCTCTACTCTCCGGAACTGGTTAAAGCACAAGAAGAATTGCTGAATGCGTACCGCACTGGCCGCAAAGGTCTTGTAAAAGGCGCGACCGAGCGCTTGGTAACGCTTGGTGTTGACCGTGCTCAAATCAAATCCATTACTCGTAGTGGTAAAGCATCGCAAACCATTGAAATCAAAGCGCCTGCTGATGGCGTTATCGCGAGCTTAAACGTGCGTGAAGGTGGCTATTTGTCCCCTGCTCAAGCGGTGATCAGTGCAGGTCCTTTGGACAATGTTTGGGTTGATGCGGAAGTCTTTGAGCGTCAAGCGCACTGGATGAAAGCGGGTTCTCAAGCCACGATGACCCTTGACGCGATTCCGGGCAATGAATGGCAAGGCGTCGTAGATTACGTGTACCCAATCCTTGATCCGAAAACACGTACGTTGCGTGTGCGTCTTAAATTCCCTAATCCAGATGGCGCATTGAAGCCAAACATGTTCGCCAATATTGCTCTGCAGCCTGTTACTGACGACGCAGTATTAACGATTCCTAAATCATCTGTTATTCGCTCTGGCGGTATGACTCGCGTTGTTCTGGCTGAGGGCAAAGGCAAATACCGCTCAGCTCGAATTGAAGTTGGCCGTGAAGCTGGCGAACAAATCGAAGTATTACAAGGACTTAAACAAGGCGATAAGATCGTTACTTCATCTCACTTCATGCTCGACTCTGAATCAAGCCAGTCGGCGGATCTGTCTCGCATCAATGGTGTAGAAGCAGCAGCAGAAACGGCATGGGCCAAAGGTGAGATCACGGATGTGATGAAAGATCACCGTATGCTGACCATCAACCACCAGCCTGTACCAGAATGGGATTGGCCGGGCATGGTAATGAACTTCACTTTCGCAGATGGCGTTGAGATGGGTGACTTGAAAAAAGGTCAGGCTATCGAATTTGAAATGCAAAAGACGGAGTCCGGTCAGTACCAAATCATCGACTACAAGGCAGACAACAGCGTCATTGCCGCAGAGGTTTGGCTAACTGGTGACATTAGCATGCTGATGGCTGATTTTGGCATGATCACCTTAAACCACCTACCGGTTGCAGAATGGAACTGGGATGCAGGCGAGATGAACTTCTCTGTGGGTGAAGACGTTGATCTATCGGGTTTTGAAGAAGGACAGAAAGTTCGGTTTCTAGTTGAAAAACAAGGATCTGACTACGTTCTTAAACAGCTAGTTCCTGCAACAACAGCCGTCGAGGGTTAATTATGATCAATGCTATTATTCGTTGGTCACTGAGCAACCGATTCCTAGTGTTGGTCGCGACCTTAGCCCTTGTATTAGGCGGACTTTACAGTGTAAAGAATACGCCTGTTGATGCGATTCCGGATCTTTCTGATGTGCAAGTGATCATCAAGACAAGCTATCCGGGGCAAGCTCCTCAAGTCGTCGAGGATCAAGTCACTTACCCACTCACCACCGCCATGCTTGCCGTGCCGGGTGCTGAGACAGTTCGTGGCTACTCATTCTTTGGTGACTCTTACGTTTATATCATTTTCAACGATGATACCGACATGTACTGGGCACGTTCACGCGTGTTGGAGTACTTAAGCCAAGTAGCACCCAAGCTGCCACCGAACGCAAAACCAACGCTAGGTCCTGATGCAACGGGCGTGGGCTGGGTTTACAGCTACGTATTACAAGACAAAACCGGCAAGCATGATTTGGCGGATCTTCGCAGCCTGCAAGACTGGTTCTTGAAGTACGAATTGCAAACCGTTGATGGCGTTTCTGAAGTCGCTACCGTCGGCGGTATGGTGAAGCAGTATCAAGTGCAGATTGATCCTGCCAAGCTGCGTGCGTACAACCTCACTCTGCAACAAGTGAACATGGCAATCCAAAACGGTAACCAAGAAACCGGCGCGTCCGTTATCGAAGTGGCCGAAGCCGAGCACATGGTTCGTACCACGGGTTACCTAACCAGCATTGAAGACATTAAATCACTGCCTCTCAAAGTCACTGAGAAAGGCACGCCGTTGCTATTAGGAGACATCGCAGACATTAACCTTGGTCCACAAATGCGCCGTGGTATCTCAGAGCTGAATGGCGAAGGTGAAGCGGTCGGTGGCGTTATCGTGATGCGCTTTGGTGAAAACGCCAGTGAAGTGATTGCGAAGGTCAAAGACAAACTCGCAGACCTACAACGCAGCCTGCCAGAAGGCGTGGAAATTGTTGCAACCTACGACCGTTCTACCCTTATCGATTCAGCGGTAGAAAACCTATGGAAGAAGCTTGCAGAAGAGTTCATCGTCGTTGCGATTGTGTGTGCGTTGTTCCTGTTCCACAGTCGTTCTTCATTGGTTATCGCTCTGAGCCTACCGGTTGGCATTCTCACTGCGTTTATCGTAATGCATTGGCAAGGCATCAATGCCAACATCATGTCCTTGGGTGGTATTGCGATTGCCATCGGTGCCATGGTGGATGGTGCAATCGTGATGATTGAAAACGTTCACAAGCACATTGAACGAACGCCACTGACCGATAAAAACCGCTGGCAAGTAATCGGCAAAGCCGCAGAAGAGGTCGGCGCACCGCTGTTCTTCTCGTTGTTGATCATTACTCTTAGCTTCGTACCAGTGTTCGCCTTAGAAGGTCAGGAAGGCAAGATGTTCTCGCCGCTTGCGTTCACTAAGACTTACGCCATGGCAGCGGCAGCAGGTTTGGCAATCACGCTCGTGCCTGTACTTATGGGCTACTTCATTCGCGGTAAGGTGTTACCGGAACACAAAAACCCGGTTAACCGCGGCTTGGTCGCGTTGTACCGCCCGCTGTTGAACACCAGCTTAAAATACCCTAAGACCATGATTGTTATCGCATTAGGTCTGATGGCATCGGCTTACTACCCAACCAGTAAACTGGGTAGCGAGTTCATCCCGCCGCTGGATGAAGGCGACTTGATGTACATGCCAACGACCTATCCGGGTATCTCAATTGGTAAAGCACGTGAGCTTCTACAACAAACCAACAAGCTGATCAAAACCGTTCCAGAAGTGAAAACCGTATGGGGAAAAATTGGCCGAGCTGAGACCGCAACCGATCCAGCGCCACTCACCATGATTGAAACCGTGATTCAGTTGAAGCCACACGACCAATGGCGTGAAGGGGTAACAACCGAGTCACTGCGCAAAGAGTTCGACAAGCTAGTTCAGTTCCCTGGTCTTACTAACGCTTGGGTAATGCCGATCAAAACGCGTATCGACATGCTGGCAACGGGCATCAAAACCCCTATCGGCATTAAGATCGCCGGACCCGATCTGAAAGTGATTGAGAAGATCGGTTCTCAGTTGGAGCCAATTCTTAATGGCGTACAAGGCACCGCATCGGTTTACGCAGAACGTGTAGCAGGTGGTCGTTATGTCACGATCGACATTAAACGTCGTGCCGCAGCGCGTTATGGCTTAAACATCAAAGACGTTCAGCAAGTGATCTCCACTGCGGTGGGCGGCATGAATGTGGGTGAAACCATCGAAGGCTTGGAGCGTTACCCAATCAACGTTCGTTACCCACAAGACTACCGCGACTCAGTGGTTAAACTGCAAAACCTACCGTTAGTGACACCAAATGGTGCTCGTATTGCACTGGCTGACGTAGCGGACATTCGTTACGAAGACGGCCCTCCGATGATCAAGACGGAAAACGCGCGTCCAAACGGCTGGGTGTTTGTCGACATCGATGGTCGTGACCTTGGCTCTTACGTCGTGGAAGCGCAGCAAGTCGTAGCTGATCAATTGGAACTTCCTGCGGGTTACTCGCTGGCTTGGTCTGGTCAATACGAATACATGGAGCGTGCGAAAGACAGATTGAGTGTCGTGGTACCAATCACCATCGCCATCATTATGCTGCTGCTTTACTTCAGTTTCCGTCGTGTCGGTGAAGTGATGATCATCATGCTTACCCTACCGCTCGCTATGGTCGGTGGTTTGTGGCTCATGCATATCCTCAACTACAACTTCTCGATTGCTGTTGGGGTCGGCTTTATTGCCCTAGCAGGCGTCGCGGTTGAAATTGGGGTCATCATGCTCGTCTACCTCAACCAAGCATGGCACTACAAAAAGCTGGATGCGGAAGAGAGCCAACAGAAGCTTGAGGCGAAAGACCTAACCGATGCCATTCGTGAAGGTGCAGGCCTGCGTGTCCGCCCAGTAATGATGACGGTACTGACGGTCATTATTGGTCTGATTCCGATCATGTACGGCGAAGGTACAGGATCAGAAGTAATGCAACGCATCGCCGCACCAATGATTGGCGGTATGGCATCGGCACTGCTGCTGACGCTGTTGGTACTTCCAGCCATCTTCAAGCTGTGGAAACAACGTGAGTTGCGCCCAAACAACTCAACTCCGAGCCAAACAAGCACGCAAACTGGCAACCAAATCGAAAACGCCGACAGCACAGATCGCACTGGCAACAAGGCTTAATCCCTACCTTCCCCTCAATCAATTCGTTTGGGGGGAAGCAACCAAGTTATTAATGAATTAAAACAAGGATATAAAAATGAAAAAGACACTAATCACTCTTGCTCTAGCCCTAACAACAACGACTGCGTTTGCCCAAATGGATCATTCAAACATGGACCACGCGAACATGGCTCATAGCAACATGAAGCATGAAAATATGGACCACGGCAGCATGAAGATGGACCACAGTAAAATGGACCATTCAAACATGATGGATATGCCGGGCATGTCGGCAGTAGGTATGCCAGCAAAAGGGGCAAAGCCAGACAAGGTGGTACACGTTATCTTGGGTGATGACATGACCATCAAGTTCAAAAAAGACGTTAAGATTGAGCCAAACGATGTGGTGCAGTTTGTAGTCATGAACACAGGTAAGATCAACCACGAGTTTACGATTGGTTCGGCTAAAGAGCAGCTAGAACATCGCGAAATGATGAAAACAATGAGTGGTGATCACATGCACGACTCGGGCAACTCTGTGACGGTCGAACCGGGTAAAGCGAAGCAGTTGTTGTGGCATTTCCACGGTGACAACAAGATTGAGTTCGCGTGCAACATTCCGGGCCATGCAGAAGCGGGCATGGTTAAAAAGATTGAACTGTAAGTAATTATCCAAATAGGCAAAAGGAGCTGATGATTCAGCTCCTTTTATGTCTCTGGAGCAAACTATTCGTTAGCTCATGACAAGGAATTCTGAGCCAGTGTCTCACGCTAAGATATTTTTGTGACCGAATCACTGACGTAATATATAAGCCAAACTACAGGCCTTGATAGCAACACTCTTCTCCCCATATTGAGACTGTTTAAGCGTATTGCGAAGAATCCTACATAAAATAGACATAGATTTAACAGTGCTTAGAGTATTGGCTCGTTATAGTTTACGTGACATCGCTATGGTGCGAACTAAAACTAAAATTGAAGAACACGATCCATGAAAAAGTTATTTTTGTTGGCTGGGCTAATGGTTTGCTCAACCCTAAGTTACGCGTCCCAACTGAATGAGGACATTTCTCTCCTCGAGCAACAAACCTCAAGCAGAATTGGGGTGTCAGTTTGGGATACCCAAGCAGACGAGCGTTGGGATTACCGTGGCGATGAACGCTTCCCACTCATGAGCACATTCAAAACCCTAGCTTGTGCCAAAATGCTAAGTGATATGGACAGCGGTAAGCTAAGTAAAAATGCGACCGCAAAAGTCGATGAGCGCAGTATCGTTGTATGGTCTCCAGTGATGGATAAGCTCGCAGGCCAAAACACACGCATAGAGCACGCGTGTGAAGCCGCTATGTTAATGAGTGATAATACCGCAGCCAACTTAGTATTAAATGAAATTGGCGGCCCTAAGGCCGTAACAATGTTTCTGCGAACAATTGGAGATAAAGCAACGCGCCTAGACAGAATAGAACCTCGCTTGAACGAAGCCACACCAGGCGACAGCCGCGACACAACCACACCTAACGCCATACTAAACACTCTTCGAACTTTGGTCGAAGGCGAAACGTTGTCTTATGAGTCTCGTGTACAATTAAAAATCTGGATGCAGGACAACAAAGTTTCAGACTCGTTAATGCGTTCTGTATTACCAACAGGTTGGTCTATTGCAGACCGTTCTGGTGCGGGAGGTCATGGTTCGCGTGGCATTAACGCGATTATATGGAAGGAAAATCATCGACCTGTTTACATTAGTATTTATGTCACAGAAACCGAGCTCTCACTTCAAGCTAGGGACCAACTCGTTGCGCAGATAAGTCAGTTGATTTTACAAAAGTACAAAGACAATTAAGTCACCACTCACCTGACCCTATTTGTATCCTTTTCTAGCCCTTCTATTCCAGAAGGGCTCATTCTGTACTTCCATCTTAAAAACACCACTTATTGAGTAATGACTTACTTATAAATAGGTATAAGATTTACTTATTTAGGGTGAGTTAACGCCCACATTAAGCAACCAAATGCACACAAACGGCGATAATTAAACCATACTCTTACCAAGAAGCACATTTTCTACAAAATAGCTTCACGTAATTTATTGTTGGTATTTGCAACATTGCCAAGGAGATGTCTATTGAGACTTGAAAGAACTTTTAACCCTGATGACTTATCGATGCAAAACATGGAAAGTCCGATATGTATGCCGATAGGGTTTGTTCACTTTTTAGCTCAATCGGAAACACTACAGCAAGTACTTGATACGGTGGCAGAATGGATAAATCGTATATTTAATTCTGACCGTGCGAGTATCACACTTTATGAAAACAATGATCATTTAAAGGTCTACTCTTTCTCTGGTAGTAAAGCGATTCCCGCTGAATTTTTAGTGCCCATTCATCAAGCGTTTGTTGGCCGAGTGTTCAAAAAGCAACAACTGATGATCTGCGACGATGTTACGCAATCTGATGAGATCGATTGTGTGATGCTCGCATCCAATGGTATGGGTACGTGTATGGACGCGCCTTTAATGCACGGTAAAGTCTGCCTAGGAACGCTTAATGTTGCGCATCATCAAACGCACATTTACACAAACGAACAAGCGGCACAGCTTCAGTGCATCGCTAATTGGATTGCTTTAAACATTGCCCTTCATATACAGATTATGAAAATGGAACACCTCGCCACGACGGATGATCTAACAGGTATTCCAAACCGCAGAGAGTTCATGCGACAAATCGAAAGCCGCCTAAATGAATACCGAACCCAGGGCATTGACTTCCATGTTGCTATTTTAGATCTCGACAATTTTAAAAGCCTCAATGACCGATTTGGTCATGACGCAGGCGATAAATCACTGATCCATGCAGTTAATACTATTAAAAGTCATCTACTTGATTGTGACTTACTTGCCAGAGTTGGCGGTGAAGAGTTTGCCATCGTATTAAGAAGTCGCTCATCACAGCAAGCTCTAGACACATTAGAAACGATTCGTAATGCACTAGAAACGACGACCGTTCAACATTCAGGTTGTGATATGAGCTTCACCGCGAGTATTGGGGTAACTCAAGTCTGTCGTCTCGACGACTCATTTGAACCACTCGTTAAACGCGCCGACTTAGCACTTTACAAGGCAAAAGAAACCGGAAGAAATCGCGTTGAGTTTCATATTGGTGAAGAAAGGTAGAAAAAATAAAAAAAGGTAGCGACTCATTGCGCTACCTTTTATCGATTCTAACCCGCTTAAAATAACTAATACGAACTTTAAGCCAGTTAAAAATAAGAATGAGCAAATTTAATTATGCTTTCTTAAGATCTTTAGCTGGGTAAGTTAGTGTTTTTTCGCCTGCTTTTACATGTGTGTAAAAACCGCCACTGCTTAAACCTGTAACAACCATTTCGCCAAGATCGATACCTTTAGTCGCTACTACTACGTCACCGATTGAAAACATATTGAATACCTTGTTTGTTTAGATTAAGACACTAAGTCGTTGCGCGGTATTTAATACGATATTAGGCAAAGCACCTAATCGAGTTTTTTATCGTAAAGATTAATTTATATTTGTCGTGAACTCTAAGTTTCCACATTGAAAATCACAGGATATTTTCCAAAAAAAGATGCGCTATTCTTGTGAAATACGGTAATATTTTCTAGCATCAAGTGCGGAGGTATTCTCCGCCCTCATTGGAGAAAAATGATGAAGAAAGGCCTAAAAATGCGTGCATTAGAGCGTTCTGATTTGCGCTTTATTCATGAACTGAATAACAACCGAAATATCATGGCCTACTGGTTCGAAGAACCTTACGAGTCTTATGACGAGCTCGAAGAACTTTATCGAAAACATATACATGATGACGCTGAAAGGCGTTTTGTCGTCGAAGATGAAGACGGCATCGTAATTGGCTTAGTTGAGCTGATCGAGATTAACTACATTCACCGCAGCGCGGAATTTCAGATAATCATCGCCCCAGAGCATCAAGGCCGAGGTTATGCGACAGAGATGATTAATCGTGCGTTAGATTACTCATTCTCAATTCTTAATCTACGTAAAATCTACTTATTAGTCGCAGTGGATAACGAAGTCGCTATTCACTTATACAAAAAATGCGGCTTTATCGAAGAAGGTCACCTTGTAGAAGAATACTTTATTAACGGCGCTTACAGCGATGTTAAGCGCATGTATATATTAAAACACCAATACCAGAAAAAGATCGAAGAAAACAACTCAATTCACTAGTTCATTCTATCAAAGTAAAAGCGCAGCTATTTGGGCTGCGTTTTTATTTATTCAAATTGATATTGATATGATAATACGATGCGCTTGTCTGCTTCATCCAAATAGGTGTTGTTGTCCATGACAAACGTCATTACGTTAAAAGAGTGGCGTTTGCTCACGAGGTAACCAAGGCCGATACCACCAAAGAAGCCTTTGTAGTTCTCTCCTTCACTGTTTTCTGAGCCGTAAGTGCCTGCTGCGAAGCTGATTAACGTCAGCTCTTTGGTAAACGATTTCAGCGCAAATGCACCAACGTAACCGCTACTGCCTGAAGAGCTCATCATATTGAAGCCATTCTCTGCACTTGGCGTACCCGTAAAGTTAGGCTCGCTACAGAGACTACTTTCTGCACCGTCACAAACAGGAACATCACCAGTGTTGTACGTATAGCCTGCCATTGGGAAAATTTGGAAGCCTGCTGGCTCAATCCCGAAATAACTTAGCGGCATAAAGGTACCAACGCTGTAGTTGGTTTGATCCGCGCCGTTTACGTATTCATTTTTACCGAAGTTGAAGTTCACGATACCGACCGGAAACAGCCACGAGCCACCAATACGCCACTCGCTCGCATCATCATTGATACGCAGGTTAATTTTGCGCGCTTGGTCAAGCGCAAGTGAGCCCGAGAATGAGATGTTTTGATCATCAAAATCGTAGTTGTTTGCGTAAGACGCGCCAAATTTCGTGATGACTTTTGTTGGGTCATCCGCCAACTTGTTTTTATTGTCTTTTACTCGATGCTCGGCACCATGAGCCAGCGTACTGACCAACAAAGTCGTACACACTAACGCTAGTTTATTTTTCATTTTTTAGTCCTTTGAGATGTTGAATACCCGCACTTAGCTGCGCAGATACTTTTTGAATCATCACTCACTGGATGTGACAGAAGCGCCCTAACTACCTTAGATGGCATGACAGCATCTAGTGCAGGTAGTTAGGGTAGAATGGCCTGTAAGGAAGGCGTTTTAGCGATTAGGAATGATTAGTTTTTCCAGTTGTAGCTCATGCTCATGAAGTACAGAGCAGGCTCATCAAAACCAGCTTGTAAGCGTGGCGTTTCCGACGACTCCATCAAGATCGCTTCAAACGCGAAACCAATTGAGTTTTCTGAATCCAATTTGTAATCAATGCCTGTACCAATGCGGTACGCCTTGCCAGTAGGAACGGTAATGTCACCGTTTGATTGGCTTTCATACATGCTGGTATCGAATGCAAAACCTGCATTCCACATCATTTTTTCATTCAGTTTGTACTGAGTACCCAATGCGATTTGGTAAGTGTCTTGTGTCTCTACATCGACCAATTCTGCAGCCTTAAGCGTGGTTGTGTATTCGCTCCAGTCTTGCCAGTTCACGTTCCACATCACCGCTAGGTCATCATTCACTTCATGGTAAGCACTGAAGATCAGTTGTTGCGGAGCAATGGAGTTGCTGTTGTCGAATTCAAATTCGGTTTCAGAAGAGTAAGACAGACCAAGACGAGTGCCTGGTGTTGCCTCATAAAGCACACCTACTCGACCGTTGACCTGAGTATCTTGGTCTTCGTCATTGAAGTTCAGGGCTCCCTTCGTTTCCACTTCATACATACCGTACTGAATGCCAAGCGCCGCACCCACAGACCAGTGATCATTGATGCGGTAAGAAGCGGAAGGTTGAATGGTCAACGCTTGTGTCGTTGCTGTAGGAATATCTAAATGATTATTCAAAAGACCTTCGTACTCGAGGCCAAGGCCGTAGTTGCCATACAGACCAATACCCAGCGTCCATTTGTCGTTCACTTGTTGGCTGTAAAATGCCGACGCCATAGGAACAAAACCAATCACGTTGCCCGCATCGCTAGTCATCGTGTCTAGTTGCGCGTCACCGTAAAGGCCAATCAGGTTACCAGAGAAAGATTTACCAGAAACATTCGCCAGACCAGCCGGGTTTGCTGCCATTACTGAGGCATCTTGCGCACGAGCCGCCATACCAGCGGATGCCAAACCAATATCCGATGCTGTAGTTTCATAAAGGTATAACCCACCCGCTTGCGCAGCAGCACACGTCAGTAGAGAGCTCGCTACGACGATTTTTGAAAGATTTTTCATGCTAAAACCTATTATTGTTAGGGGAACCCACGCTGCGACGGTGGTTGTATATCAATGAAAGGCATTGGCCAATCGCACACAGCGTGGGGGTGTTGTGGAGTCAGTCAGTTGAAATCAGCGTTATTGCTCGCTCACCTCAAGTTCAGTGGGTTTCTTTCGCTTAAACTTCTCGCGCAGAGATTGCATCATCACGAAGAACACTGGCGTCAGTAACGTGCCTACAAACGTAGAGAGAATCATGCCGCCGAATACTGCAAAGCCCAGTGAGTGACGAGATGCCGCGCCGGCACCCGATGCAATCACCAACGGGAATACCCCCCAAATGAAGGCGAATGCGGTCATCTGTACTGCACGGAAACGAATTCGAGCAGCTTCTTTGGCAGCATCAATGATGGATAAGCCCTTTTTTTCTCGCAGAACTTTGGCAAATTCCACGATAAGAATCGCCACTTTGGCGGACATACCGATCAAGATGACCACACCAATCTGCACGTACAAATCGAACGGTTGTCCCACCAGCAGTAGCGTGCCCATTGCGCCGAGAATCGCGACTGGAACCGCCATCATTACCGCAGCAGGAATAGTCCAGCTTTCGTACTGAGCCACCAAGAACAAGTAGGTGAACAGCAAAGACAATGCGAACGCGATTGGCGCCATGTTGCCTGCTTTCATCTCTTGGTAAGTCATGCCTGACCACTCGTACGAGTAACCACTTGGCAAAGATTCCGCAGCCAGTTTTTCAATGGCTTTTACAACATCACCCGAGCTGTAACCTGGCGCTGGCGCACCGTTCACGGTTGCAGAACTGAACATGTTGTAGTTCGATAAGGTATCAGGGCCGAAGATCGGCTTCACTTTCACTAGCGTTGCCAGTGACACCATTTTTCCAGAGCTTGAGCGAACAAACAGATGGTCGATGTCGTCGATGTTGTCACGGTATTGCTCTTCTGCTTGCACTTTCACTTGGTACGAACGACCAAACAAGTTGAAGTCAGAAATGTAGGCACCGCCCAACTGCGCTTGCAGTGTGCTGAAGATTTCATTCAACGGTACGCCCATCGAAATCGCTTTATCGCGGTCAATATCGATGTAACGTTGCGGAATGTTCGCACGGAAAATCGAGAACGCACGCGCCACTTCAGGCAGTTGATTGATTTGGCCAACAAAATCAGCGGTTGTTTTTGCCAACTCTTGTGGAGAACGGCCCAAGTTGTCTTGCAGCACAAGGTTGAAACCATCCACCGCACCCATGCCTTTGATTGCCGGCGTCGCGAAAACGAACGAAGCGGCATCTGGCGTTGAGTTCAGCATTTGGTTAACTTTGCTCATCAACGCGCGTTGGTGTAACTCAGGGTCTTTACGTTTGCTCCAGTTATCCAGTTTGATGATCAACATGCCCGAGTTTGGAATCGACGCCATGTTAATTACCGAGAAGCCCGCAACCGAAACCACGTTCTCCACACCTTCCATCTGTTTTAGCTCATCAACGTACTTCTTCATTAATGGTGCAGTACGCTGCAATGCTGCTGCGTCTGGCAAACGCATTTCGACCATGAACACGCCTTTATCTTCGTTCGGTACGAAAGAAGAAGGTACGGTCATGAACGCAAATGCCAGCACCGCAATAAGCGCGCCATAAACACCGATACTCAGCACAATACGACGGCTCAAGAAGCCAACTAAACCTTGGTATTTGCGCGTTATTGCTTCAAAACCTCGGTTAAACGCACGCAAAGGCGCAATAGGTTGCGAGTGAGTAGATTTCAACATCAACGCACAAAGCGCTGGCGTTAACGTCAATGCGTTGATCGCAGAGATCAGCACCGATACACAGATGGTGACCGCGAACTGGTTGAACATTCGACCAGAAATACCCGGCAATAGCGCAACCGGTACGAATACCGCCAACAAAATAAGCGTTGTTGCCAATACTGGCCCCGTCACTTCTTTCATAGCTTGGATAGTGGCCGGAATCGGGTCTAAATGCTCTTCATGAATAACCCGCTCCACGTTCTCTACCACGATGATCGCATCGTCCACCACGATACCGATGGCGAGGATCAAGCCAAACAACGAGATCGTGTTAATGGTCATGCCCATCACGCCCATGATTGCGAAAGTCGCAATGATGGAAACCGGAATCGCTAAGGTTGGAATAATGGTCGCTCGCCAGTTCTGCAAGAAAACGTACACAACGAAGGTGACAAGAAGTACCGCAATCACCAGCGTCTCATACACTTCATCAATCGATGTCTCTACGTATTCGGTAGAGTCATACGCGATGTCATAGACCAAATCATCTGGGAACGATTTCTCGTGCTCTTTCATGGCCTCTTTCACGCGTTCCATCACGTCTAGCGCGTTCGCGGTCGGCAACTGGTACAAGGCCAGAACGGCGGCTGGTTCGTTATTCATACGACCATCAGCTTCGTAACCTTGTGCGCCAACTTCGACACGAGCCACATCTTTCAAGCGAATCAAAGAACCTTTCTTGCTCGCACGGATGATGATGTTCTCGAACTCTTCCGCAGAAGTAAGGCGGCCTTTGGTTTGCAAAACATATTGATATTGCTGGTCGCCCGGAGCTGGCATACCACCGATCTTACCCGCCGCCACTTGGATGTTTTGCGTTTTAATTGCGCCGATAACATCGCTAGCAGAAAGCTTCAAGGTGGCCAATTTATTTGGGTTCAACCAAATACGCATTGAGTAGTCTTTCTTACCCAGCAGCGTAATGTCACTCATACCTTCGATACGTTTTAGACGCTCAACGATATTGAGATCCGCGTAGTTAGAAAGGTAGATACTGTCGTAAGACTGTTTCGGAGAACGCAGTGTGATAACGCCCAGCATGTCGGAAGATTTCTTCTTAACCGTCACACCGATTTGGTTTACTTCTTGTGGTAGAGACGACGTCGCCTGTGCCACCAAGTTGTTCACACGAACCTGTGCCATATCGCCATCTGCGCCCACTCGGAAGTAAATACGCAATGTGTATGAGCCATCGTTACCAATCACAGAAGACATGTAAATCATGTCTTCAACGCCGTTGACTTTGGCTTCTATCGGTTGTGCTACGGTCTTTTTAACCACGTCCGCGTTTGCACCCGGATACATGGTGCTCACCGTAATTACCGTTGGAGAGATTTGAGGATACTCAGAAATTGGCAAGACTTTCAGGGCGATCATACCCATCAATGTCATCGCCAGTGAGATCACCAAAGCAAACTTCGGCCGGTGAATGAAAAATTTACTTAACATCAGTACTCACTCAGCCTTGTTCACTCTGTAGTTCAACGTCTTTCACCGTTGCACCCGGACGCACTTTTTGAAGACCATTGACGATGACTTTTTCGTTAGCCGCCAAACCAGTCAGCACAGCACGTTTCACACCGTAGGTCTGACCGAGTTCAACGTTACGACGAGACACCACGTGATCATCACCAACCACCATGACGTAGTCACCCGCTTGGTCTTGTTGAACAGCCGCCGATGGGATAAGCAAACCATCAATGGTTTTGTTGCGCAGCTTGATGGTCAAGTTGCCATATTCACCCGGCATAAGCGCGTAAGTTGGATTATCGAATTGTGCTTCTGCTCGAATTGAGCCTGTTTCTAAATCGATCTTATTGCCAACGGCGTAGATCTTGCCATCAAGCGGATACAATGAACCGTCTGAAAGCGTCAGTGTTAAATCAACATCCAGTTTGTCATCGTTACGATGAGCCACATCAATCGCACTTCTTACGCGGCGGTAGAGCTTCTCATCCACATCAAAGCCAAAGCGAATTGGGTCTACTTGAGTGATCGAAACAAGAGGAACGAGTTGAATTTTCGAAATACGGTCACCCACTCGGAAGTTGCTGAAACCCACGCGACCAGAGAAAGGAGCACGCACAGAGCTAAATTCAAGATCGAGCCTTGCTGAAACCAGCGTCGCCTTCGCCTCTTCTACCGAAGCAATCGCTGCGGCTTGCGCGGCAATGGCGTCATCGTATTGCTGCTCACTGATGCTTTTATCTTTGATGAGTTTCTTCACACGTTCTGCATCACGCGTAGTTTGAACGAGTTGTGCTTTTGCTTTTTGCAACGACGCTTTTGCATACGCCAGTGCCGCTTTGTAAGGACGGTCGTCGATTTCAAACAACAATTGGCCTTTTTCGACCATATCGCCATCTTTAAAATGAATCGCGGTTAATTCGCCACCGACTCGCGGCATAATATCAACGTCATTTACCGCTTCAGTTCGACCGATAAAAGTATGATAAGGAGTGATTTTTGTTTCGGTTAGGGTAACGGTTTCAACAGAGGGTGCTTGGGCTGTTTTCGTTGCGATATCGCCAGTTTTGCATCCTGATAGTAATGCAGAAGATATAGCAATAGATACCAACGCAAATTTATATTTGGCTTTCATGATAAACCTACTTTATTTAGAAAGTGCCCTAGCCTAAATATTTAAATATATGGATAAACACACTTTCTATTCTGGAAATAAACGAGGGAGTTAGAATTGGTAGTTAAATTCGATACGGTGATCACCATCACCGAAATTAACGTGCTCATTCCAGTTTGCAAAGTAACGAATATTTGCGCGAGGATTAATTTGATAAGACAACGCAAACTCATGAGTCAAGATATTATCTTCACCCGCGTAATAAGTATCTTTATATTGACTAGACCCTGACAACGTATGCATATACATTGGGTTGTAGTTAATCCAGATTTTATCGGTTAATTCAATTTTTGAGTACATACCCACAACAGTGAAAGTACCTGGAATTTCATAACCTTTGTCATCACCACTAAAATCATTAGCAATAGTGACACCCGCACCAGCTAAAGGAAATAGCTGCAACATACCAAACTTAGGTAGACCTTGAATAAAGCTATAAGATGCATCTAATTTATCGTTATCAACGTCGTAGTTTACATCTAATTGACGGCCTAGACCTTTTGCGACTTCTACTTGGAAATTACGTAGTCGGAAAGAGTCAATGCTGTCATCAACGTTGGCATATATTGGATCGTCATTGTCGCGAATGCCAAATAGCTCACCACCAATGCCTTTCATTTCAATGATGTTCATCGCCATGGTACCAGGCTGGCTAGATTGGTAAGTTTGACCGATTTTGATGTTCGCGCCTTTATCAGTAATACCAAAGCCAGCTTGGGTGTATACCGCAAGTGGGTCAGACATATCTTGTAGTTCTTCGCTATTGTTTGTTTGCGCATAGGCAGAAGACGCGAGTTGTAGGGCTGCAACCACAATGGCAACAGACGGTTTCACTAAATTCATAAAACTGTATCCATTTTAATGATTATAAAATTATTCACGTCATGAGGTCATCATAAATAGCAAGCAACACAACTCGCTTTGGATAACATAAATTATCAAAGCAAATTCAATAATGACGAAACATTCGACGTTTTAATTAAAATAAAATAAAGCATCGTAAAAGTTCAATCACCGCTACTTATATCTTATATAACTTGAAATTTGGTAATACTAATGAAGAAGGAAATATTAAAAATTATGAAAATTCAATTATCATTAGAACAAATGATTAATTAATTTTACCATATAAATAGAGAGTGCAATGGATTTAGGTGATCGCGATCAATGTTTCATTTCGATCGTACCACACTCTTCAGATTAATTAGAACATTATAATAATGTAAAAAACCTTAGTTTGATTAGCCTAGCATCAGATTAGAATAGTAGGCCTATAATAAATAAAAAGGAATCACTCTCTGTGATTCCCTTTTATTATCGAGCGATAAAGCGCCGATGCGTTTCGATAACTAAAACGCAAACAATTCGCACTATTGCAGTCTCTCTATTCCCATATTGAACAGTGCAAAACTATAAATATCTGCATTTGTCTCAATTATTTTACGCGTTGGTGTGCCTGCACCATGTCCTGCATTGGTTTCGATGCGAATTAAGGTCGGATTTGAACCCGCTTGCTTCGATTGCAACTCAGCAGCAAATTTGTATGAGTGAGCAGGAACAACACGGTCATCATGATCACCGGTTGTAATCAATGTTGCTGGGTATTCCACCCCTGCTTTTACATTGTGCACCGGCGAATAACTTTTCAGATATTGGAACATCTCTTTACTTTGCTCTGCCGTGCCGTAGTCATACGCCCAACCAGCACCTGCGGTAAAAGTATGGTAACGCAGCATATCCAGTACGCCGACTGCTGGCAGCGCCACTTTAAACAGCTCTGGACGTTGCGTCATAACGGCCCCTACTAACAAGCCACCATTCGATCCACCGTTAATGGCTAACTTGTTTGATGACGTTACCTTTTCATCAATTAGGAATTCAGCCGCAGCAATAAAGTCATCAAACACATTTTGCTTTTGCATTTGAATGCCAGCGTTGTGCCATTCTTTGCCATATTCCCCACCACCACGAATGTTCGCTACCGCGTAAACACCACCAAGCTCTAACCAAGCCGCACGTGTCGGGCTAAAAGATGGCGTGAGGCTAATGTTGAAACCGCCATAACCATATAGGATGGTTGGTGCACTGCCGTCCATCGGTGTCCCTTTTTTATAGGTGATGATCATCGGCACTTTTGTTCCGTCTTTTGAGGTGTAAAACACCTGGCGAGATTCATACAAAACAGGGTCAAATGGCGCTTTAGATTTGTAGTACACCTCGCTATCACCGTCTTTGATGTTCAGACGATAGGTAGTGCTTGGCATCTTGTAGTTGGTGAAAGAATAGTAGACTTCGGTTTCTTCTTTTTTCCCCGAGAAACCGTATGCGCTGCCAATATCAGGCAATTTGATTTCTCGGATGAGTTTGCCGTTCATGTCGTATTGCTTCACCATCGAGATCGCATCAACAATATAGCTCGCAAACAAATTGCCACCCGCGGTAGAAACACGTAACACGTTCTTTGTGTCAGGAATCACATCTTTCCAGTTTTTGGGCTGCGGCTGACTTGCATCCACCGTCACGACGCGTTTGTTCGGCGCATTAAGGTTCGTAACCAAGTACAGTTTCGTGCCTTGGTTGTCTATCACCCAAGTATCAGAACTGGTGTTATCTAAAATGGTTTTGAGCGAGCTATTTGGCTTACTCAGGTCTTTGAAGAACAGTTTGTTGCCCGACGTCGATACGCTAGCTGAGATAAACAAGTAGCGTTCATCTTCCGACGTGTAACCCCCAACGTAGCGATACTTTTCGTCCTTTACACCACCGAAAATTAATTGGTCTTCACTTTGTTTCGTCCCTAGTTTATGAAAGTAGAGCTTGTGTTGGTCTGTCTTCGCGGAAAGTTCACTCCCTTTTGGCTTGTCATAACTTGAGTAATAGAAGCCTTGATTGCCGAGCCAACTGATGCCACTGAACTTAATATCCACCAACGTTTCGCCGACGGGCTTTTTGGTTTCTGTGTCTAACACAATGACTTTGCGCCAATCGCTACCGCCTTCCGAAATGCTGTATGCAACCAAAGAACCATCACGTGAAAAGTTCACTCCCGCTAACGATGTGGTGCCATCTTCACTAAAAGTATTTGGATCGAGGAAAATTTCTGCTTCACCATCACCTAGCTGCCGATAAAGCACGTCTTGGTTTTGTAACCCGTCATTTTTGTAGAAGTAAGTGAACTTACCCTCTTTGAACGGCTGGCTTTGTTTTTCGTAATCCATGAGCTTAGTGATGCGCTCTTCAATCTGCTCGCGGTAAGGGATTTTCGCCAGATAATCAAACGTCACTGCATTTTGCGCCTTCACCCATTCTGCGGTTTCTGGGCTGAGATCGTCTTCCAACCAGCGATAAGGATCACTCACTTTTGTACCAAAGTAGTCATCGACAATATCCACTTTTTGTGTGGTTGGATACGTGATGGCTTTCGGGCTTACCTGTTCAACCGACGATTGCGCCGCTTCATTGGCATGCGCCACAGACAACACACTTCCGAGTGCGAGAGCGGTTGTGAGTGCTAGGGTGTTCTTTTTCATGAAATTCCTTTTTATTTTTCTGTTGTCTTTTTGTGCAATACATCAGAACTCTACTATATATCGACAAAATGAATCTAATTTCATTAAACGAGTTGTGAAAGCCATCCTAACTCCCTCATTTCCTTACAGTTCTACAAACTAGTAAGTGGAAGTGTAGAACTTGGGAACAATACTGAAGAGCTACGATGACGTTTACTCTCTTTCGTCTAAGTCAGCTCGATTTGGCGCAAAACCCCAGACTCAGAAGCGAAATCTTGGTCGTGACTAATCAGAACAAATCCACCTTTGTATACATTTAACGCCTGACTAAGCATTACTTTTGACTCGAGATCGAGATGGTTATCTGGTTCATCGAGCAGCAGCAAAGGCTGGGAGTGTTGATGGCTGACGATCAGCATTGCGAGCTTCATCTTCTCGCCACCGCTTAGTACGCATCCCAACCGAAACACAGCGTCTCGACGAAAACCGATCCCCGCCAATAAGGTTCTCGCTTCACTTTCCGTCATCTCTTGGCAGGTCTCCATTACGTTCTCAAGTAACGAAAGATTTGGATTCACTGCGCCAAAGTGTTGGTCGAGATAATACAAGGGGGTATTCACTTGCAGCTCACCACTCAGCAACGACAACTCGCCAAGCAACGTCTTTAACAAGGTTGACTTTCCGCAGCCATTTTTCCCTTTGAGATGGACTTTATCGTTCGCAAAAATCTGCAAAGTGATAGGAGTAGAATCCCCAAAAGGCAATATACCTTCTTGTATCGACAACACTTTTCTCGAACGGTTCGGATTATCTGCAAGATAAAGCTTTTGCGCTTTGAGCTGCTCATGTCGCGATTGCAACGCCCGCTCTTTGGCTTGTAAATGCGCTTGTCTGAGTTGCTCATTCTTATTGCGATTTGAGGCGCTGGCGGTCGCGCTATCCTTTTTGCCATCAAGCAAAATTTTGGGCTGACTGCCGTCTTTGCGCAGTTTGTTCCCTTGCGCGGCGCGTTGGTCTGCTTTTTCGCGATTTTTCTGGGCTTGCTCAGCTAACCGTTTTTTGTGTTTATCGACCTGCGCTAACTGCCTTTCGACCGCTTGTAACTCAGTGCGTTTTTGCTCGGCATACACATCGTAATTTCCACCAAAAACTTGTAAGCCTAGGCCCGATAGTTCCCAAATTTCCTCCATCTCTCGTAGCAGCTCACGATCGTGACTGATGAGTAAAATCGCGCCACCGAAATGCCTCATAGACTCTATCAGCCATTGTTTCGCCTCGGTATCGAGGTGATTGGATGGCTCATCAAGAATCAAAAGCTCCGTTTCGTTTTCAAACAACTGCCATAACTGCAAACGTGCCAACTGACCACCACTGAGCCGAGCACAAGAGAAATCAGGGTCTTGCGGCAAGCCCATCGCAGCAAGCTGCTGTTTGAGTTTCTGTTCAATATCCCACTGTTCGCCAACCAGTTCGAACCAATGCTCAGAAACATCACCTTGTTCAATCTGCTTCAAAGCATGTAAGACCGAGTCTGTTCCCAGAAACTGGGCGATCGATTGCTGGCCTGAAAGCAGATCAGACGGCTGCTGGCGATACATCATGAAAGAAGAGGGAGAAGTCACAACACCGCTGGCAGGCTGAGTTTCTCCCGCCAAAATGGAAGCCAAAAGCGACTTACCGATGCCATTGCGCCCAACCAAACCAACACGTCGTTTAGTCATGGAACAAGAAATAGACTGAAATAGCGTCTCGCCATTATCAAACTGATGGCTAACATTAAAAGCTTGTAAAACCGGCATAATTTGCCTCCTGTATGACAGGGACAACAGCCGTAGCTATGATTTGAAATTGCAACAAAACGCGTGCAAAAACGCATTAAGCTCTATGTAAAGTTCGACGATATACGTCAAATCAAAAAGTCGTCTTGTTGCAAAGAAATATCGGAAAGTGAGCTACGCCTACTAACCCTGCAGATCCAAAAAATAAGTAAAAATATGGATGACAGGTTTAGTTCTTCATGTTGGCGTAATCTCCTAGAGAAATGATGCGCAGAGTGTAGTCGCTTTTTTGTTCAAAAAGCAAGCTTTCTAACCAAATGCGAACAAAAAGAAAGTTTCACAGTAAGTTGTTATATCACATTAACTTTTTAACAAGTCTTTGAACAATTTCGAGATCTTAGCAACACAATTTTTATCCAAGCCATACTATGCTTAGGGTAAAGAAAATCCACATAAGGGCGTGGTTATGAAATACAAACATATCCTTGTTGCACTCGAACTGTCAGATGAAAGCACCGTGCTTATCGACAGAGCGGTATCAATGGCAAACTATCTCGACTCCGATATCTCCTTTATTCATATTGATGGTACGCACGGAGAAATCTATCGTGAGCTTGTAGACATTAAAGAAAACCCGGATCAAAGGCCGTTGAATGAGCATTCAATGGAATGTTTAAAAACATTTAGTGATTACATGGATTACCCACTTAAACATTTCTTCGTAGGTACTGGCGACTTGGCTGATAAATTAGAGGTCACCATTAAAGAGCAAGAAGTGGATCTTCTGATTTGTGGTCACCACCAAGATTTCTGGAGCAAGATTATTTCTTACTCCAGACACTTAATTAACAAGTCACCGGTGGATATTCTAGTCGTCCCTATTCATGATTAGTAAAACGTAACGCTTCCCAAAACCACCAATTTATTTGGTGGTTTTTTATTGATATTGAAACAGCTTAAACAGTTTTCCAAACTAGCTTGGCGATCATTTATGAGTTACATTTTCTAACCAACCCGCGCTCCTACTGGGCATGGTTATTTAGATAGCAAGGATCCCTATGGCAAATAAAAAAGTACTCATTCTCTTTGCTCATCCTTCCCAGCATCGTTCAGAAGTGAATACTCCACTTTTCAAAGAAGCTCAAAAAATTGAAGGCGTGACATGTGTTGATCTCTATGGCGAATACCCTCGTTTCGATATTAATATCGACCGTGAGCAGCAACGCCTACGTGAGCATGACGTGGTGATTTTCCAATTCCCACTATATTGGTATTCAACGCCTGCAATTTTAAAAGAGTGGCAAGATCTGGTTTTGGAATATGGCTTTGCTTACGGTACAGATGGCACAGCACTGCAAGGTAAGACCATGCTTTGTGTGCTGTCTGCAGGGGGTAAAGAAGAAGCTTATAAGGCAGAGGGCTACAACCACTTTACGATTCGTCAACTGCTTGCGCCTATTGAACAAATGTCCGCACTGACAGGCATGAACTACATTGCCCCTCTCGCGATGTTTGGCGCACGTACAGCAGATGAAGAAGGGCGAATCCCTCGTCATGTTGAGCGGTACAAGAGCCTGCTAACAGCTTTAGTCGAAGATAGGTTGGATGTTGAAGCTGCGGCGTCATTAATCAAGCTTAACAGCGCATTGCCAGAGCTCATTAAGGAGGCTTCATGACAGGGATATTCTTACAAGCCTTCGTATATTTGATTGCTGCTGTAATTGCAGTCCCACTTGCTAAGCGTTTGGGACTTGGGTCCGTTTTAGGCTATCTCATCGCAGGTGTGGTCATTGGCCCAATTATCGGTTTAGTCGGTGAAGAAACAACAACAATCCAGCACTTTGCCGAGTTTGGCGTGGTGATGATGCTGTTTCTCGTTGGCTTAGAGCTCGAACCCAAAATGTTGTGGGCAATGCGCAATCGCTTAATGGGCTTAGGAGGTCTGCAAGTCGGCGGTACCGTCGCGGCGATTATGGGTATTGCCTTGTATTTTGACCAGCCTTGGACCATAGCCTTAGCCATAGGTTTGATCTTCGCCCTCTCTTCTACTGCGATTGTTTTGCAAACTTTTAGCGAAAAAGGATTAACGAAGACGGAAGGTGGACAAAACGCTTTCTCCGTGTTGCTTTTTCAAGATATTGCAGTGATACCAATGTTGGCGTTCATTCCTCTATTGGCCTTACCTGAATTAATTGAACAGGCACAGTCCGCGGCTCAAACAGCCGCAGCGCACCATGAAGAATTAAGCCTCGTTGCGGGGTTGCCCGGCTGGGCATACGGCATCGTAATCACAGCATCGATTGCAATCGTCGTCGTTGGTGGACACTTTTTAAGTCGACCTCTGCTCAATTATGTGGCTAGCTCTGGTTTGCGAGAAATCTTTACCGCAACTGCACTCATGCTGGTCATTGGTATCGCTGCGCTGATGAGCTTAGTGGGCTTATCTCCTGCCTTAGGAACCTTCTTGGCTGGCGTTGTATTGGCGAACAGTGAATTCCGCCACGAGTTAGAATCCAACATCGAACCATTTAAAGGCCTATTGTTAGGTCTGTTCTTTATTACCGTTGGCGCAGGGATCAACTTCTCGGTCCTTTTTGGTGATTTCTGGTTGGTCATGGCATTGACCATTGGCGTGATGGTTTTGAAAGCCTTGGTGCTGTTTATTCTTGCACTGATATTTAGGGTGAAAGGCAGCAACCGCTGGCTGTTTACCCTAAGCTTGGCTCAAGCAGGTGAATTCGGCTTTGTGCTTCTAAGCTTTTCAGTGCAAAACCACGTCATCCCATTTGAACTTTCACAAACTCTTGCGTTAGTGGTTGCGATTTCGATGTTCCTGACACCAGGTTTGTTTATTCTGTTTGATAGAGTGATTCTGCCGCGCTTTGAAAGCCAGTCAAATGAACGCGAAAGCGATACGATTGAGGAAACAGGCACGGTGATCATCGCCGGCATCGGCCGCTTTGGACAAATAGTGAATCGCCTATTGGTATCAAACGGCGTGACTACCGTGGTACTTGACCATCAATCTGACCAAGTCGATAACATGCGCCAGATTGGCACTCGCGCCTATTTTGGCGACGCGACTCGACCAGATATGCTACATACAGCCGGCATTGAGCACGCCGCTGCGTTGGTTGTGGCGATTGATAACCAAGAATCGAGTGTAGAACTGGTGAAGTACGTTAAGCACACGTACCCAAAAGTAACAGTGATTGCACGTGCCTTTGACCGTGGACATGGCTATCTTTTGCGTCAAGCGGGAGCTGATATTATTGAATCAGAGACCTACCATTCTGCATTGGAGATGGGCGGTCACACAATGAAAGCACTTGGCATTCACCCCTTCTTTGTTGAACAACAGAAGGCGACATATAAGCGTGTTGAAGCACGTAAGTCAGAAATACTCTACAAAGCTTGGGAAGATGATTCTGAAGGTGAACGCTATGACAACAATTTCCGACAACTGTTTATTCAGTTAGAGGAGAAAATGGCGGAAGAGATGCAAAAAGATCGTCATGACAAACTATCGCGGTCAGAACGTGGTTGGACACCGCCACCTAAAGGTTACGCCGATGACTTTAATGAAGATAACGTCCAAGAGCTAACACCACCAAGAGAAGAGCCTATCCAACGATAACGCACTCCATATTAAAAACCTCCCGCTTGGGAGGTTTTTATTTTTTCAGTACAGAGCCACACGCCGTGCAGGATAAAATGATCTTCTCGATATTACATAAGATCATTCATTAAAATCTCATACTCTTCGTTTGCTTCTTCCACTAAATGAGAAAGCTCTAACGCATCAGTAACTGCAAGATTGAACTGCCACGGAGTTGTGTCTTCTTTACCACAGATTCGAGTTTCACACCCACGACTCTCAAAAGACAAATCATCAAACTCTGTGGTGTGGCGCTCTTGAAGTTCAACAATCTCAACTTCTAATTTACCGACAGGATTGACTTTAACGTGGGCATGTAACTCCGAACTGTTAGACAAACAATAATCTCTATGAACCGCAATCATGGCCGCCTCCTTGGTCTGCCAACTGACAACTCAACAGTGAGTGTAGACGAGGGATTTTGAACGTGGCGTGAAATAATAATGAAGATTGATCTGTCTCATTAGAACAGACAATTGTTGTCATGAAGGCATGAGCCAGCATGAATCTCATCTGATTTAAATTGTTCTGAGATCGTAATAGTTGGCATTTACCGAGACTTTCCCTATTATCGAAACAAAATTACTGTGGTCATTCTTTAGAGGTCAGTATGGAGCTTGAAGCCGTTGCTAAAGCACTAAAAGAGTTAGGGCATCCGACTCGTTTAAGTATTTACAAAGAAGTCGTCAAAGCGGGATACAAAGGTATCGCGGTAGGCGGCGTACAAGAAAAGCTTGGCATTCCAGCATCCACTCTCTCTCATCATATCTCGAGCCTTGCTTCAGCCGGTCTTCTCACCCAGCGCCGTGAGGGTAGAACCCTTTTTTGTGTTGCAGAATATCAGTGCTTAGATGACGTAATTGGTTTTTTAAAAGCAGAATGTTGCGTTAACGAGTGCTCATAAATTTCTAGCAAAAACGAGAGAGTTTGAGTTTATATTGAACTTCAGCAGAACGTGAATGACGATGAAAAACATACACACCGAAGTTGCTAACCTCGGTGTGTACATCTTCTACTTCGCGACGAGTAACATCGACGACTTAGATGGTACGATTAACTTACCGTCAGTTGGAATGATTTGTTCTGTCATCAAATCAACCCAATTACCATCGATTTTTAATGTCAAAGACTGTTGACGCTGTGATTTATTAAGCACCACAATACCTTTGTCACCTCGCTTCAGTACGAGCATGTCATCGTTACCTTCAAGAACACTCATCGGCTCGCCATGCGTCATATTATGGAACTGGATCATTTTTGCCATTCTCGGATCGCTCCATGCACCTTGCCATCTTGGCTGACCATTTTTACCTTTAATACCGCTGGTGTTTAAGTCGGTATAAATCAACGGCACACCACCATCTCGGCCTAGAATATAGGCATAAGCTAACCATTCATTTTCCTCGTCCATGATGAGATCAAGAAAGACATCATTGTTAGGAATATCATGTGTGATAGCAAATGTAATCGCACGACCGGGGGACAGAGCCTGACCAAAACAATAGGGATCAATCAGAGACTTGAAGCTGCCCTTTTTAGCAAACGCCTTAAACATGGTTGAGAACAAAGGGAAATCGTACGCACCTAGGCGAGTTTCCTGTAGATACGGCTCAAGAAACAGCTGATACTCTTCTTCCGTCGCACCGCCATCGGTAATAATTTCACCAAATATATGCACATCCCGCGTGATGTCGTCTGTCCAAACACGCTTAAGATGCTCTAACGTCATGTGTTTCGCAGCGTCAATACGAAAACCTTTCACACCAATAGCTTTCAGCGCCTTTAGGTACGCTCGCTGCTGTTCAACGACATGGTCACAAACACGAAGAGTTGGCAAGCCAGGGTCGGTTGGCCCACCGGTGATACGTCCGTTTTGAACCTGCCACTTATCTTTCCAGTCTTTGATGCCGAATGCTTCAACAAAGTCCTCTTCATCAAAAAGTGGTTGAGATAGATCGCCAAACAACGCTAGCGACTGATATTTCTGTTTGTCGTTCTGGTATTCCTCCAAGACCTCTTGTCTTGGGTACTGAAGGTCTCTGCGAAGGTGGGCCTCATTTGCCATATGGTTAAACACTACGTCGGCATAAACCCACACACCAACTTGCTCCAGTTCACGAACCATATGAATAAAATCTTTGGTATCACCCAAGGCATTATCGATAACACGATAATCTTGTGGTTGATAACGCTGCCACCAGCGCTCATCGTGTGCGCTTTTCATTGGTGGCGAAACCAACACAGAGCCATAACCAAGCTCGCGGATTTCTTTTGCTCGTTGGGCAATGTCAGCATACTTCCAATCAAATGCATGTAAGATAACGTTTGCACCGAATGATTGTGTTTCCTGTGAGCCACTCATGTTGTTCTCCTGCTCGTTTCCACTCACGATTACTTGTTTGCATTTTTTTGTGAGTGAATTCAATAATCGAAATTATAAAAGCTATTCATCAGAGGCACTCACCCTTTTAGCACTAACTCAAGGCTGAAATCGAAGGCGTAGCGACTCATCCATTGCACAGCGATAAATCGTTCTGAGTGAATAACGGGCACACAACATACACCCCAAACAGCCCAACAAAACACTAAGTCATTGTTTTATTTAACAAAAATTTCAATTGAAAAAGATAAAATATAAGACCTACGTACGCCCTAAAATAGGCCCAAAGGATAAAAATAGCCAAGCCAACCCGTTGAGTAACAATTGTTAATAAAACGAAACTGGCAGATGGATCACGTTTGGCGCGTTTCAAAAATCCAGTAAATCACCATACCTAGCGTTAAAAGACTAAAGATTTCTGTTTGTATCTGTCCCGAAATGACTTCAAAATGCGAAACTTAGCTTATCTCTATGGGGTATGCTCTACCTTGGAGGATAATAATGAATATCAAAGAATTTTCTGACCTCGTCGGGCTATCTGCTCATACTCTTCGATACTATGAAAAAATCGGTTTACTTAAACATGTCCATAGAAACGCGAGTGGACATCGAATGTATAGTTCGAAAGATCTAAACTGGATAAGCTTTGTTAAGCGTTTAAAAGAAACTGCAATGCCACTTGAAGAGATTCTAGAGTATGCCAAATTAAGGGAAGTCGGCTCTCAATCTGTACCACAACGTCAAGCCCTGTTAGAACAACACCAAGAAAACCTCAAACGCCACATTGAGCAACAGAAAAAGCACTTATCGGCTCTAGAAGAAAAAATTGCCTTGTATAAAAGCGGAAAAGTTCGTTGACTTAGAGTTAACTCTAACGATTAAGGTGTGTTTACGTTTATTCACTAGGAACATACCGATGGAACAATCACGCTTTAACAAAGGATTAGAACTACTCTCTCAAATTGATGGCGACGCTGGTCATAATGTCATCGAAACCTTACAAGATATTTGTCCAGATTTAGCTCAGTACACCATTGAGTATCCGTTTGGCGATATTTATGCTCGCCCGGGCTTAGACCTAAAATCGAGAGAAATCGCAACCGTCGCCGCGCTAACGGCAATGGGGAATTGCGCGCCGCAACTAAAAGTGCACTTAAATGCAGCGCTGAATGTAGGCTGTAGCGAGGATGAGATTAAAGAGATCATTTTGCAGATGTCCGTCTACGCAGGTTTTCCCACGGCATTAAACGGCATGTTTGCATTCAAAGAAGTGCTAGCGGAAAGAGCAGAGTAATAACGACGTTGAAATTAATTTAACCGCAATTAAAAACGGCCCTTGGGGTTCGGGCCGTGATTAAAACAACGAGTGAATTAGCGCTCAGGAGTTTCAAGCAGTTTAACCGCGCAATCTACCGCGTTGTTAATGCCTTGACTGCTCTCCAACTTGCCTGAACTTGCAGGACCAAGGGCACAAGAATACAAAGCCAGCTGCTTATCGAACGGCAGATCCAACTGTTCATAGAGATTTTGTCGGATTCTTGCATGTTGTTCTGGTTCTTGGTTAGCAAGGCTAATCAACGTTTCATAAATAAGCGTTTTCATGTCTTTCCCTTTTCACTTTATTGCACGGGGTGCATATATATTGTATCCATTTGGGAAGCACAAATCAGAAGCTAGGTCACAGAACGCGTCGCTAAAAAAGTTTATGTACTCGGTAAATTGCAATACAAACTTAAAGTCGTTTAGAAAAAGGGCAACTGATAACTCGATAGATCAGCCGATTAACTAGCATTCGCCGCTGTTTGTTTATAATCGTGTCCGATATAAACAAAAACGTCGCTGTATCAGCGACGTTTTATCTCGACTTTAGTTAATCGAATTTTTTTAGTTGAAGTGCACTAGCATTTCAACGTCATCGCCTTGCTCTGGAGCCTGAAGAGCGAAGTGCACGTACCCTGCTTCAGTCATAGGAATCGCAAGGTATTCATTGCTGCCTGCATAGTTGGACGCATACTCGTGCTGCTCTACTGTAGGCCAATGCTCCCTACTCGCGTATAGATCGACATTACCAGTTTGAGAGTGAGCCGTTAGCCATACACGAACCTCTTCAACACCTTCAGGCACATAAACTGCTGCATAACGCTGCTTGTGAACGGTAAGCATTTTGGCTTCACCAGACTCTAATACCACAGGTGCTAAATCATCTTGCACTTGGGTTGGCGGTGTTTGCGCTTCCACTTCTAACGCAGCCACAAGATTCACTGAGTCATAGCTATCACGTCCAGTTAAGCTGATGTAGTAACGACCCGCTTTAACGTAACCATCTTGCTCTGGTTCAAACACAATCTCTTCATTGCTGCCATCAGCATATTGACTCATTTCGAAATCATAGTAATGCGCGACTTTGTTGTAGCTCATGTAAAGATCCGCATCACCCGCACCCTCAATAGATACATTGAAGTTAACGGTGTTGGCTGGAACATCAACGTAGAACAGTTTTTCGCTGTATGCTTCGCCACTGAGCTGAAGGCTTTGGTTCGCCGTCAATTCAGTCACTTTTGCTTCAGGGCTTGTTGGTTCTGTTGGTTCTTCTGGGTCTGTACCAGGTTGCTCAGGTTCCACTTTTAATGTGTCCAACCAACGTTCAAACTCAGCATCGTATTGTTGACCTAAAGACGTCACCTGCTGTGCCCATTGTTCGAACTGGCCAGAGCGCGACAATGCCAACAAGCTTTCGACGTCTTGTGGATGATTTTCTAACATGAATCGAACAGCTAGATAACCCCAACGATAGATACGATTGGTATCGTGAGAGTACGTGGTATCAAACACAGTGGAAAGGCTCAGTTTACCATCTGCAATCAGCTCAATCGCAGCTTGGTAACCTTGCTTGTAATGCATGTATTCAGCAAAACCTTCTAGCCACCAAACAATATGACCATGAGCCAAGTTATCGCTGAACGAACCGTATTGGTTAAATCGTGCATCTAAATAGTGCGTGTATTCATGTTCTAGGTTCAAGATAGAGAGATCTTCACCATTCGCGTAGCGATAAGCGACGAAACGCGCAGTATTGTCCGCTTTTGAAGGGTCACCTTCTAGGTACTGACCACCGTTGTCCGTTGTATTACCAAATAGGAATGAAGAGTAATCAACGTAACTAGCGTTACTCGCGAATACCGCCACTTCAACACGATCATTCAAATCATCAGCGACAGGTTGATTACCCGTATTCGCAACTCGATGGAAGTCGGCTTCTTTTGCCGCTAGCACTTCACACGCTTTCGCTGCTTGAGCATCGGTCAGATCTTCAGAGCGAATAATGGCAGGTCCCTGACATTCAAAACGATTTGGCATTACACGTGCAGCTAAATCTTGCTTGGCTTGCTCAATATTCAGACCATTTAGGCCTTCTGGTGCGTAGTAGCTCATCATTTCAACGGCAGCAAGCCATAGTTTGTCATGCTCACTACCCAGTGGATAACGCTGCATCACCTGTTGCATTACTGCCAATGCTTTGCGTTTGGTCTCCTGATCTGGGCTTGCGAGCAAACGACCAGTTTCACGTAATGCATTGAAAACGATAAAGCTTGCATCCGTATCTAATGCCCAAGCATTATCAGATGCGAATTTCACCAACGTATCAATATGGTGTGTATTGTTTGCCATGTATCGGTAGAACGCATCGTTCGCCGCATGGCCTGCCATAGAGCGGAACAAGTTGTTTAAACCATCGACCCATTGCGTGTCCTGCGCGGTTTCACGATTAAAGTGCATCAACGCGGCCATCATGCTATCCATGGTCAGCGGCAACTGCTTAACGTTATCAACCATCAAAGTCAGGCTCTTCATTGCACCAACTTGTTCACGACCTTGATCCAAAGCATGAGGGTTGTTTAGGAATAGGTTCGTCGACTGAGCAAAACGCTGACTCAACGCTTGCGAAAACTCAGGTGTACCAGTACCAGCGTTGTAGCGAACGTAGTAGGCCGCTCGAATAAATTCGCCTAGGTTCTCTAGAATACGAGCTTGATCTGCTTCACCACGATAGCGAGCGATTTCTTGATCCAGCGCGACTTGGATACGGCTTAGGCTCGCTTCACTATAGATATCATTCAGCGTTTCTGAAGGTGCTGAAAACCAAGCGTGGTAGCAATCATACTCAGCACCAGAAACGGCAGTAGCCAGATCTCGCGATTGTTGTAAATCAGCAACAGCACACTGATTTTGTGCAAAAGAGAAGCCAGACACACTCGCTAGCATACAAGCAAGCGCCAAACGATGGCGCGGGAAAAAACGGATATGAGACATAACAACACTCATTGATTATTAACATACATTGAGTGGGGATTTATATTCTTTACAGCTCAAACAGTGAAATCAGTGTCATAAAATTTATGAAACCGCTCCCAAAAATAGGTCTTTTACTCTAATTAAATGGGAGCAATCCCACTCCAAAAAAACTCACAATTATCAATAAAAACATTAATTTACCTTTTTCTAAATAACGACTTTATGAGGAAAATTGCCCTTAAACGCCCCCCTTAACTCTTCCAGATAGAGTTCGCGACAATCAAAGGTTCTAAATTAAATTTTGATGCTTGATACCATCTATTTTTATTTGTGACTCATTCCCAATAAGTCACAGAGTGCATATCAAAAAGTTGGCATTAATGGTAAATTCTCCGCCAAATCAAACACATTTACTCCTCGAGTCATTGATGAGTGAATAAAGCAGATATTTGGCTAGGGATAATACATGTCACTTTGGGGATTTTTGGGAACGGGGATTGCCTACTTCATGACAACGTTTGCCTTTGTTTTTGGCGGCATTTTTTGGTTATGTGCTGAAGGTAATACATTAAGAGAAACAAAGCGCCAATCATCAATAATGTCCGGGGTTATTGCTTGTACTATTGGAACTTGGGTGCTTGCTTTTGGTGTTTACGTTTACGGTTACTTTTGGGATAACTCTTCTCACTATTATTTTTATTTGCTCGCTCCATGGGGACTTGCCATTTTTGGGGTAAAACTTCGTAACCGCTGGGTTAAGCAATACGCGCGTGTAAAACACGCAAAAGAAGAACAGTGGCAAAAGCACTGGCGAGAATTATTAGGGGAAGATACTGAAGAGCTTCCACCATATACACATGATTACGAGCTCTACTCGGGCATTTGGCAAGCCAATGAAGCGCTCCAAGAACAGTGTTTTGCAGCCCTTCCTCACGGGAAAGCAGTCTACGAGAGAGTGAAAGCCTTCCAAACGATGGCCTCCCCCGCTGGTGACATAAACAATCAAGTTTTGCTGAGTAAACTCGATCAACTAGAGGATGAAATCATTCAAGTTCTTGAGCAACACTCGCAAAAGAAAGTAAGCATTGAAACTGGCGCAGGTACTTTACACAAAGAGTCAAAACGCAATGTTTATCACCATGAGAATGGCCCAACAGAAGAGCAACTGTACGACTCAATCAACCTCCAACATGATTTGGATCGAGAGCTACGCAACATTATCTATGATCGGCTCGGTTACGATGGCGAAGATGAGTACTTTTTCCTCCAAGCGCCACTCGAAGAGCTTACCGAGAATGAAACCGCAATCAACTGGATGCTCTGGGGGTTAGTAAGCGACCATTTTGCTGTTGACCCATACCAAACGGCGTTGGA